>JAZADA010000001.1:0-3855 GCA_036124135.1 Planctomycetota bacterium
TTCGCCAAGGCTTTCATCGGTGTTTGGTTGCAGATGGTGCTGGTGACACTGTTCGGAGTCTTGTTCAGTTCGTTTCTGAGTGGCGTGGTGGCTTTCAAGGCAACACTGGCCACGGTCGTCCTGGGTATGTTTAGTGGATTTATCATGGGCGTACAAACGGGTGAATACGCGGCCGGGGGACCCATCGAGTCCTTTATCAGGAACTTGAAGCAGGAGGGCGTGGAAACAGAATTGGCATTACCGGAAATTCCCAAGCGGATTATCCGTTCCTTTGATGCCGGTTACCTGAATGTTCTGACGACGGCGACCTATGTGTTGCCTCGGTATCCGGAATTTAATACCGTAGATAAAGTTGCTTATGGATTTAATATCGACAATGGACTGGTTGCTCGTCATTGCCTGATTACGTTGGCTTATTTCTTCGTGATCTCGGTGATCGGTTACTTTATTCTGAAGACGCGGGAACTAGCAGCATGAATTGGAAAACATCGTTTGTTCGTAAGGTTTCGTATATCACGGCAATGGTATTGCTGTTGTTTCCTCTTTTCTTGCTGGGGCAACCGGAGACGCAGTCCAAGGCGGGCGGTAAGCTTTCACAACTACGAACGACCTATGGCCTTTCGCAGGCCGAGCTGGGTGATATCGATCCGGTGGGCGCCTCCATGCAACTGGCAACCTTTGGCATGCGTGGCGTTGCCGCGGCAGTCCTGTGGGAAAAGGCAACGGAATACAAGAAGACTGAAGATTGGGATAACCTGACCGCCACGCTCAACCAGATCACGAAACTCCAGCCGAACTTCCTGAGTGTCTGGAAATTCCAGGCGCACAATCTTTCCTACAATATTTCCAGCGAATTTGATGACTATCGTCATCGCTATCACTGGGTCAAGAAAGGAATTAGTTTCCTGGTCAATGGTACGAAGTACAACCGGCATCAGCCTAAGTTGCTGATGGAAGTTGGCAGGTACACAGGGCAGAAAATTGGCCGTAGCGACGAGCACGTGCAATTCCGCGAATTGTTCCGAGACGACAAGCTGTTCCACGATTCGTTTGCAGATCACGTGGATGCCACGCGAGCCATGGGTGCCATGGGAAAACCGGATAACTGGCTGGTGGCTCGGATGTGGTATGCCGAAGCAGAAGTTGCTGTTGAAAAAGAGGGGATGCCATTCGTGGGTAGCTCAGCGGTACTCTTTTTTATGTCCAACCCGTTCGCCCTGATCCAGTATGCCATGGCAATTGAAGATGAAGGGATCCTGGACGAAAAAGGTCGCGAGGCTTTTCGGAGGGCAGGTCAGCAATGGGAGGCCTTTGGTGATCGTGAGTTGGAGGGACCCTATGGTGGTCGTATCCGCTTGAATGACGTTGCAGTTCATCGCAAGGCCAGTGCTGAATATCTCGACAGGATCGGCGAACTGGATCCCGGTCTAAAAGAGAAAGTCTATAACGAGAAACTCGCGCAACTGGACGCCAGTTCACGGGAAGCACTCGACACGCCAGCAGAATCGCGTAGTAAATTGCAGCAGGAACTGGCGGGAATCGCGATGCAGGACCTGGAAATCATGCCGCAGGAACTCGCAGAACGTGTCCCTAGTGAATTTCGAAAGAAGGCCATGCGGTTGGCAGAGCTGGCTTCCCGTCGTGACAAGCTGGCACGGGAAACAGAGTATTCCCAGAGTAATGTTAATTATGAATACTGGCGAACACGGTGCAGGATTGAACAGACACGCCTGGCTACCGATGCTCGCAAGGCAGTTCGAGATGCCACGGCAAATTATCGCTCCGGTGATCCTCTCAGTGCCCGCAAGAAATTCGAGCACGCCTGGGAGCTGTGGCACAGCCTGTTTACCAAGAATCCCAGCATGTGGAAAAGCGAAACAGCCCAGGCACTGATGCCGGATATCCAGAGCTATTTTGAATGCCTGGAACAACTGGATGTCGATCGCCCCAAGGATTTCAAGTTAGTCAGGTTATTGCAGCAGTATGAGTTGAATCCAAATGCCCGGCCGACGGATGTGAAATCGATGTTTCCCTCGTTGTCAGAAGAACAGAATCCAAACCAATAATAGTACGGGTGGTGTGCACTGGGCCGTGCCGCAGTGTGCCGTTGGAATGAACGATCAATGCATGGGCCTCGTCCGCGAATCATCTCGCTTCTTTCCAGTGCCACCGAGGTTCTTTTTGCACTCGATTTGCAAGAGCAACTGGTCGCTACCAGTCACGAATGTGACTATCCTCCCGCAGCGCTGGCGAAACCACGCGTGACCCGTTCGCATGTTGATGCTGATCAGTCCAGCAGCCAGATTGATGCAGCAGTCCGTTCCCAATTGGAAACACGGCAATCACTCTATAGCCTGGATCGTGACAGGATCAGCGAACTGAAACCGGACCTGATTATCACGCAGGCCCAGTGCGAGGTGTGTGCAGTACATTACGATGACGTGGTGAGCCTGCTCGCTGACGATCCGGTGTTGTCGGAAACGAATATCCTGGCCTTGCAACCAAACGGATGGGATGATGTTTTTCGAGATATGTTAGCGGTGGGGGCTGCAGTGGGCCGTGAAGAGGAGGCTGTTCGCCTCGTTCAGTCCTATCAACAACGGATCGATCACATTGCTGAGACATTACAGCAGTCCGGGACGGAGCCAACTCGACTTGTTTGTGTCGAGTGGATTGAACCATTAATGATTGCGGGAAACTGGGTTCCCACCCTGGTTGAAAAGGCAGGTGGAATAAATGGTATCAGCGATGCTGATCGGCCCAGCGAATACCATGCCTGGGATGATGTACGGGAGTTCGACCCGGAAGTACTCGTGATCTGCCCATGCGGTTTTGATGTCGCGCGATCCTTGCAGGAATTATCCCTTCTCGACGATGTGTCAGGGTGGCGAGAGATGTCAGCCGTACAAAACAACCGCGTTTTCGTGCTGGATGGAAATGCTTACCTGAATCGGAGTGGTCCACGTCTCGTGGAAACCGTGGAAATCCTGGCACACCTGTTGCACCCGGATCGGTTCGCGGCACCTTGTTTTCCGTCGTCACCGAGTCCGGCCTGGTACCACTGGAACCAGGTGCCGTGATCATGGAACGCTGGCAGGATTTGCGTTCAATTCAGTAGGATCTTATAGTGATCGAACCAGTAGCGATATGTGGATCGACCTGGAGTTTCCCTGTCTTCCAGAGGAAGTGAGATAACGCATGAAACGGTTTCTGCTCAGCATAATGCTTGTGACAGCCTGGACTGCCCAGGCTGCTGAATTACCAAAACGGACGTCGTTGAGCGATCCAGCGTGTTCGTACCGTGTGGCCGAGAAACCGTATGCCACGTTGGCTCGCAACGGTGTGAAGGCTGTTGTCGTTAATAACCAGGCTGTCAGCGACAAGGTCTTGCCTGACCATCGTGCTGGATATAGCGGACTGGCTTACCTGGGACACAAGCAACGAAACGAGAACTTGTTTGTACCTTCTTATGCAGGATTGAACTTCGAGCATATTCATGATGGAACCGTACAGGATCGGAAGATTCTTTTTGAACCACGGCAGGTGGCTATGCAATTGAGAATCGTGGATCAACACACGGTCGAACTGTACCAGGCACCAACGACTCACTATGGCCTGGAAAGTTGCCTCCGTTACCACATGTTGAGTGACGGTACCTTGGAAATGACTCTTGAATGTATTCCACGCAAGCGGACATTCCAGCATGGCTACATCGGCCTGTTCTGGGCGAGTTATATTCATCAGCCGGAGTCGCTAGATATCCATTTCCAGGGTGTACCCAGCCAATCGAGCAAGTCATCGAAGCCTGCCTGGATTCGGGGAGTGACACCCTCTCACGGGACCCTGGCAACGCAC
>JAZADA010000002.1:0-10849 GCA_036124135.1 Planctomycetota bacterium
GCCATGCAGGTTTTTCACATGGATATCCGTACTGATCGTGGTCGGTTCAAATCCCTGTTCGATGGCTGCCTCGACAACATCCCACTCGAAGCTACCCGCCCCGTGACCGACGTCAAAGACAACGCCCCGATCGGCCGCTTCACGAACTGCGGGAAACAACGTACCCTCCGGATCCAGGATCCGTTCACTGCCCCCCTTGAAACAGTGGGTAATACAATCTCCGGCCTGCATGTGTTCCAGCATCTCCGGGATCGGCATCGGGCTTTCCCCGATATGAACCATGAGCCAGGTTCCGGATTCACGTGCTGCCCCTACGGCTTCCATGAAATTATCCCAACCCTGCTGGCCTTCTCCGATCAGGTGTTTCCCGGCGCGAATTTTCACACCCACGGCAACTCCAGGATTATCCCGAATCGTCTGGACAACCCCCTTGGGGTCCGCGTAACGCCGATCCATGAGTTCACCGATAATGGCTTCCGGATCGTTTCTTCCCTTGGCCGTAATCAAGCCGGTACAGGAAAGATTGACGAGCGCCAGGATTTGGGTTTCCGCCCGTTCAATGACATCGTGTCGAAAACCGTCGAAATTAAATGATCCCGCGCTCCCTGCATCCAGCATCGTGGTCACGCCACCAGCCGGGCAAAGCGAATCAGGTTCCACCGAGATCGGCACGTGCCGATGATACACGTGGACATGCAGGTCAATCAGTCCGGGCGTCACCAGTAAACCACGAGCATCCACCACGCAACTTGCCTCGGCAACTGGCAAATCCTCCCCGATTTCCGCTACCAGCCCACCCTGGATAGCCACGTCCCTGACCGCTCGCAACTGTTGTGACGGATCAACGACCTCACCGCCACGAATCAAGATATCCCATTTCATCCGTAATTCACCCTCGTGCATCCAGAATTAACAAATTGATCGCCAACCTTGCAACGGTACTTATTCGATGCGAAAATCGGGCCGAACGCAACCGCTCGCTTCTCAAAAGGAAACTCAGCTCGTGAACCTCAATGAACAATACGGACTGCGCCGTGTCATTAATGCCTGTGGTAAGATGACCGCACTAGGCGGTGCTGCGGTGCTGCCGGAAATTGCACCCATCGTTTCCGAATCACTTGGCAACTTCTATGAACTGGACGCTCTCCAGGCAGCTGCCGGTGAGATTATTGCCAAAGCCACTGGTGCCGAATTCGGCTGTGTCACGGCCTGCACGTCCGCCGGCATCAGTACCTGCGTGGCAGCCTGCATGACAGGAAACCATCTTGGCAAGGTGCTCCAGTTGCCCGATCCCACCGGGATGCCTCACCGTATCCTGATTCAAAAAGGGCATTGCGTTAACTATGGAGCTCCCGTCACCCAGGCAATTCGGCTGGCTGGTGCTGAGGTCATCGAGGTCGGCACGATCAATCGCTGCACCCCTGAATCGATGGAACTCGAGTTGAACCGAGATCACGTTGCTGCCGTTGTCGCCGTGGAGTCTCATCATACGGTGCAGCATGGCTGGATTCCCTTGCCAGAACTGGTTCCCATGGCACATGCAGCCGGCGTCCCCGTGATTGTTGATGGCGCCGCCCAGGATCTACGGTTCCAGGAACTAATTGGTTACGGCAGTGACCTGGTCATTGCCAGCGCTCACAAGTTCCTTTGTTCGACCACCGCGGGCGTGGTGGCGGGTCGCCGCGAGTTAGTGGAGGCCGTGTACCTGCAGAACCGGGGGATCGGACGCGGTATGAAAGCTGGCAAGGAAGCGATTTTTGGAGCCATGGCCGCCCTCGAATATCGCATGCAGCAGGACGTGGGCGCCTGGACCGCTGAACAGGACCGACGCGTGGCCTTAATCATTTCCCTGTTGCAGGACATTCCCGGGCTTTCCCTGGGTATTGATCCCGATCCCAATGGTTGCCCATTCTCCCGGGCACGACTGGCCCCTGACGAACAGGTCACCGGGCATACGGCGCGTTCCCTGACCACGGCATTAGCCGAGGGAGATCCGACGGTAGTCGCACGAGCCCATCACGCCGAGGAGGGTTACATCTACCTGGATGCCGTGGAAATGTCGGATGAAGACATCCATTACGCTTGCCAGAAAGTTCGCACCATCCTCGGTGGCGCAACTGCCTGAGATCTCGCCGAATCACGGCTCCTCGGACTGAACAATCTGGCCAAACAACTCACGAAGTTGCCGCACATCTTCCTCGGGTAATGGCGGGCCCAACACGCTGGCCACGTTCGCTTCCAGGTGCTCCACGTTTCCTGTCCCGATCAGGACGGTAGAAACCGCTTCATCCGAGGCACCAAACCGGTAGCCCGCATCGACAATCGAACGAACGTCATCATGAACCAGGAAATCCAGTGGAGCCTCCGGGGGAAGGCTGTCTTCCGCAAGTAGCCCCAGGCTTTTCCATTTGGCAACAATCTCGGCCAGCTTCTCGGGGCGTGTCATTTTCACACGCACGGCGGACATGTTAATGACTCCCACGTTCTGGGCCCTGGCCTGTGGCAGGACTTCCCGCTCGGCGCTCATGTTCAAGATGCCATACTTCACCATCAGCGCGTCCCACAGGTCATCCCGCAGAGCGGCCTTCAGCATCTCGTGCCCCGGATCACGATAAAAGTATTCTGTCACACCGATAAAGCGGATTTTCCCTTGCTCCTGGAGTCGCTGAACCGTGGGATACAATCGTTCCACGGCCTCGTGGTAGTTTCCTGGAACCAGTCCGTGAAACTGGAAGAGGTCGATAACGTCGGTTTGCAGACGCTGCAGACTTCGCTCGCAACTGGCCACGACTGCATCCCCGTCGACCAGCTTGCCTTGCTCTCCCGGATCCGGAGTAAATTTCGTTGCCAGGTAGTAACGCTCCGGATCAATCCCTTTCAAGGCGCGTCCCAGGATCGCCTCGCTATCACCATAGGCAGGAGCCGTATCGAGAAGATTAATACCCAGGTCCAGGGCACGCTGGATTACCTGGTGGGATCGCGCCTCGTCGGCATGGGTGCGCTGGCCGATACGGCTGGGGCCCCCCGTACCGAGGCTAATTGCCGAAACTTCCAGTCCGCTACGTCCCAGGGTGTGATAGATCACGTTATCGTCTCTCCTTGGTTGCCAGTTTACGTTGATTCAAAGGCCTATGCGAGCCGACAGGCAAACGTTTAAAACGTGATGCGTCGTGGGCTCTGCTTTCGCAAAGAAAATAGCGGGGTAACAGGTTTCACTGGGCCGCACACTGTCCTAAACTGCCCGCATAGTCCAGCACCCGCAGCTCTGGCCCCGTCGCAATCCAGGAATCCACGCTCATGCCTAATCGTCAGCCACTGACCCCGGAAGACGTCTTGAAATTCGAGAACGTCGGAGATGCCCAGCTATCTCCCGATGGCAAAACGATTGCCTTTGTACGAGGCAAGCCCTTCAAACCTGACGGCGTTTCCGTTCACGCCACGATTTGGCTTTGTGATGTCGCGACTGGAGAAATACGTCAATTAACCAGTGGCCCACGTACCGACACCCTTCCCCGCTGGTCTCCCGATGGCAAACAACTGGCATTTCTCTCGAACCGCCTGGCCGAAAAACAAAAACAAATATTCCTGATCGACCCCCATGGTGGAGAAGCCAGGGCACTCACCACCCTCAAGGGAATCATTCCCACGCCTCGCGGTTTAAATGCGCTCCAGTGGTCGCCTGACGGTCAGCAACTGGGCTTCCTTCTCAAGGACAGCTTTAGCGAAGAAGAACAAGCGCGACGTCGCAAGAAAGACGATGCGATCGTCTTCGAGCAAAACCCGCACTACGTACGAGCCTGGAGCGTGCGCATCGACGACAAGTCAGTACACTGCATTTCCCCGGAACAACTCCAGGTCTGGGAGTTCTGCTGGCACCCCGACAGCCAACAGATGGCGGCCACGGTTTCCGATGTCCCTTACGAATCTGCCTGGTATTCCAATCGGCTGGTCTCTTTTTCGGCCCAGGGTGACCTCTGCGAGTTATGGAGTTCCAACCGGCAGGTATCACTGCCCGGTTGGTCGCCCGATGGCAGCCATGTCGCATTTCTTTCTGCAACCTGGAGTGACCGGGGCTGTTCCTCCGGAGACCTCTGGACAATCGCAGCCGAGGGTGGCGAGGCAAACCATCTGAGCGCAGGAACGGTTGCCAGTTTCGGCTGGTATCACTGGATGAAAGACAGTCGCCGGTTACTCGCCATTGGCCACGAACGGGGCGGCACGGGAATCCATCGTTTCAATATCAGCGGAGAAACAGCCACTTCACTCTGGTGGGAAGAGGCGGCCGTCGCCGAGGCTCATTGGCCCCGCTTCTCGGTTGCTGCTGACAACACCATCGCAATCGTCAAGGAGGACCTGTCCCATCCGCGCGATCTCTGGGTTGGGCAATTACATGGAGACCAACTCGACTGGAAGCAATTAACGCATCTTCATCCCCTGGCTGATACCTTCCTGGCCGGGGAAACCTCGTTTCACCACTGGCAGGGTGCTGATGACTGGCCGATGCAAGGCATCCTCATCAAGCCTACGAACTATGAACCGGGAAAGGCCTATCCCCTGGTCATGTGGGTTCACGGTGGTCCCACGGGTGTCAGTGGTTCTCGCTATTACACGAGTTTCGGCTGGTGCCAACTACTGGCCAACGCCGGCTATGCCGTTTTCCTGCCGAACTACAGGGGCTCCGTAGGCTGGGGACTGGAGTTCTCCGAAAGTAATCTCGGCGACATGGGCGGCAAGGATTTCGAGGACATGCTGTTGGGCATCGATAGCCTGGTGGATGCGGGCATTGCGGATGCCGATTGCCTGGCCGTCGCCGGCTGGTCTTACGGAGGTTTCATTTCCGCCTGGGCGATTGGCCAGGATCAACGATTTAAAGCGGCTGTGATGGGCGCGGGAATCTCTCACTGGTCGAGTTTTCATGGCAAGAGTTGCCTGTCTGCCTGGGATGCCATGTACTACCAGACAGATCCCTACGAACGCTCGGGAAAATTCGAACAGTTTTCTCCCATTTCATATGCTCATGATATCCAGACCCCGACATTAATACTGCACGGTGAGCGCGACCAGGACGTCCCTGTCGAACAAGCCTATACGTTTTTCCGCACGCTCAAGGACCAGGAAGTACCGGTTGAGCTGGTGGTTTACCCCCGGGAGGCGCATGCGGTTACCGAGCGATTGCACATGCTGGACATGTCCCGACGCGTCCTGGCATGGCTGGACACACATCTTTGAATAGAAGCCGCCGTCCCTGGCAGATTCTCGTTTTCCGAGGAGTTAAACCGTAGCACCATGACAAACGATACCGCATTCCAAATGGCAGCCTCGAACATCCGCTTTGGCGCTGGAATCACGCGCGAGATCGGCATGGACCTGCAGGACCTGCAGGTCAAACGCACCCTCGTGGTCCTGGATCCCCAGTTAGCCTCCCTGCCGGCGGGCACCACAACGCTGGAGTCCCTTAAAGCCGCCAACATTAATTTCGACGTATTCGACGAGGTTTCTGTAGAACCAACCGATGTCAGTTTTCGTCGCGCAGCTGAAATTGCCTGCGAAGGAAAGTACGATTCATTCGTAGCCGTCGGAGGTGGTAGTACGATCGATACAGCCAAGGCCGCTAACCTGTACGCCACCTATCCCGTGACCGATTTCTTTGACTACGTCAATGCACCCATTGGCCAGGGCCAACCCGTGCCCGGCCCCCTCAAGCCCTTGATTGCCGTCCCTACCACGGCGGGAACCGGCAGCGAAACCACCGGGGTAGCCATCTTTGACTACCTGGACAAGAAGGCCAAAACCGGGATCGCACATCGCTACTTGAAACCGACCCTGGGCATTGTTGATTCCGACAACACGGCTACGCTGCCACCGGCCGTGGCCGCCGCCACCGGGCTGGATGTCCTTAGTCACGCACTGGAATCGTATACCGCTATTCCCTTTACTTCCCGCCCCAAACCAGCTCGCCCCCTGGAGAGACCTGCCTACCAGGGTTCAAATCCAGTGAGTGACATCTGGGCCCTGCGAGCGCTCGAAATTCTCCAGGAATACCTGGTTCGGGCAGTGGCAGATACCAGCGACGAAGAAGCCCGCGGACAAATGCTGCTGGCAGCGGCAATCGCTGGCATTGGATTCGGCAATGCGGGTGTGCACTTACCCCACGGCATGTCCTATCCCGTGGCCGGCATGGTTCGAGACTACCAGCCCCCCGGCTACGACGTGGATCACCCCATCGTGCCTCACGGTATTTCTGTCATTCTCCACACACCAGCCGTGGCACGCTTCACCGCTGCGGCTGACCCTCCCCGACACTTGCGTGCCGCTGCTGCACTCGGTGCCGATATTGCCCATGTCGACCCCGGTGATGCGGGCGAGGTTTTGGCGAATCGAGTGATCGAGATCATGCAAACCCTGGAGATGCCGAATGGCCTGGCTGCAGTGGGCTACGGCAAAGAAGATATCCCCGCGCTGATCGAGGGCACGTTACCTCAACACCGGGTAACGAAACTGTCGCCTGTCGAGGCGACCGAGGACAGCCTGGCAGGGCTATTCGCCGACTCCCTGACTATCTGGTAACCGCGGCAACGATTCCAGTACGGCCTGCATGAGAATCTTGGCTTCTCCCTTACCGTACTTGTCTTGCTTGGGAAAAAGCCCGCGGTAAACACCTTGAAACGATTTCATCCGGGCAGCATCCTTCGCATAGCGAAAAGCAATCGCAACACTACCCTCGTAACGCGTCTTGCGAGCATCATCGAACGTGAAGTAAACCGTCCCCTGGAGAATCGCGTAGCGATCCTGCTTATCCTCTCCCGACGGCTTCAAGAGCAATTCTCCCTGGACATCGAGAATCCGACCGGATCGTTCCATCATTCCGGGTGGATAGAGTTGTTCCAGCCAGCGTTTCAACGACTCTGCGGATACCTGCCTGGACACCTGCGGATACTGCAGAACCTTTTCCTCCGCGAGGTTGGCAGCCACGGTTTCTATCACGGGAACCCGGTAGGAATTACTAAAAGGGTGTTCCAGCGACAGCAGGATTCGCACACCAGCCGGCATTCGTGAAACGGTAGATGATTCCGAGATTGCCAGGCTGGGTAATTTTAGTTGTCGACTCGCCATCCGGGTCGTCGACAGGTCCATCCCTGCGGATGCTTTTTGGATCTCCTGCTTGAGAAATGTTCCCATCCGCTGCTGGTCAAATCCCAGGGTTGCCGGGCTCTGACCAGCAAAGGGGAAAAAAGCTGCCTCCAGTTTTCCTGCTGGATTCAGTACAAACAATCGGATCGGCCCGCCATCACGGGGAAGATTCGCCTGTCGATAGAGCGTCCCCACGTCCCCAGGAAAATCACGTGTCGAAGTACCATTCCATGAAACCATGATAAATGGGCGCAACGTCGATACAACATCAGGATGCGAGAGGGAACTCCCCCTCATATGGTCCGCGCTCGCTCAGCAATGACCACTGTAGAAATTCGTTGGCCCGCTGAAGTTCGTCACCATGATAAAGAATATCGGGCGTTGCTCTCGTCTTGCACGGACCCTGGCAGCGGCCAGCGTCGGCTCCCAATCGAGCGAATAGATAGCCAGTTCCTTGCTGGCTGGATAGCCAGCTTTCGCATAACGTTCAATTGCCTGGGCCCCCTGGGGCGTGGCAGCGAAGTTGGCCAACGGCTTTGCAAACTCGACCTCTTGTTGCTGCCGCACCTGCTTCAAGAGTGACTCGAGCGGATCCCTCGGTCGGGGTTGCTGTGCCAGGACAAGACTTGACCAAAACAGCATACTGCTCAGCGAAAGCACGAATCGACACTTACCCACGCGATTTCTCCAACCTCTTGTCTTCATGCTTGTCAGCCCTCCCAGTCCTTCAACAGGTAAACCATCCTGATCGCTCTAACCACTTGAACACACGGGTTCAGCGGGGGGCTCGGTTATTTTTCTCCCGGCGGCAAAAGTTCCCAGCGTTCCCCGAAGAAAGCGGCATCAACCACCTTGCCAGGATACTGCGAGGTCGGTGGCGAGCGCAGGTCTACGATTGCCCAGTCCGGCAACATGGGGACCTGGCGGGCATTATTCAAATAGGCATAATCTCGATAGGTAAAACTGCTATTGAGAACAACATAACGCTGCGGATTCAATGGGTTCGGATAAACCATGATCGGTACATGATGTTTCGCATCATAGTTTCTTTCCCCAACGCGAACCTGGGTGGATGACCAGGTGATCGGCAGGGCCGCTGCAATTCGCTTCACCAGTTGGTTACTTTGAGGGTCACCCCAGAGCACCAGGTTGGCAGTGGCAATCTCTTCCGGCGTCACCGCCGTATCCACCTTGAGCCTCGCGTCTCCGCGAAAATGTCGTCGCCAGTGTTCGACGGCTCGCTTCATTTCCGCCTGAACCCAGGACTCGACCAATGGATGGTTACTCTTTCCACTGGGAAGTACAAAGATGAACGAATCCATCAAGGCATCGTCGATCGGCCCCTGGAGCCCGTGACGTTTGCGCAACCCTTTTGCGTCGGGTTTACCCTGGATCCACCGCTCGCCCTTGCGGACGAGCGAACAATACCATGAACGATCACTTCCCGGCCTGGGGCCACTGAGCTTCTGCCCATCAATCATGATGGAAACCGGTTCACGCAACCGAAACCTGGCAGTGCCAGGATGCATCGAAAGCGTCAATGCCGTGGCATTATGGGTCGCAACCTGGAGCGAGGTGTCATTAACCACTTCCGCATCCACCTGGGCACGTTCCCAGTGTTTCTTCATGGCATCCAGGGTAACCCAATGCATTTGATTATATTTCAACGTGTAGGTGACCAGGTGAACGCTGAGCGGGTTCAATTGTCGACCGCCTTTTGCCAGGCAATCCAGGCGGCGGGCAATCTCGGGCTTGGTATCAGGATGGATTCGATGTTTTGCCTGCGGTCCAATCAGGTGCACCAGGTCGATCTTCTCCCGGGCCAGGGCAGTCGCCATGATATCCGCGGCTTGCTTCTGGATATCCAGTTCACCGCTATAGGCCACGGTGGGACAATGGAACAGGTTCAGGGCATAATCCGTACAGTCATACCAATGCCAGAGTTTTCGTTCGTACCAGGTCGGCGTCAGCGTCTCCTTCTGAAAGAATCGCAAGAACTCGGGAGTCTCAGAGAATCCTGCCCCCGGATTGGCGGCGAACCAACGGTCCGCGTAATGAACGGCAAACTGCCAACAGGCAGCCCCTCCCATGGAAAAGCCACGCATCGCGATACGATCCTCATCCACCCGGTACCTTGCACCAACCGATTCCAGTGCTTCCAGGACATCTGTTTCACCAGCAAACTTAAAGGCATTGGAATATCGGCCGTAGGGATGCAGTACGATCGTATCACGCGGTGCATACTGGCCCACGGTCTTCGTCCGCTGGTCGATAAAGCTGACCTCGCTCAACGTCTCACCACGGCCATGAAACCAGACGTCCAGGCGATGAGGCCGGGATGCGGTAAACTGGTAACCGGGCGGCACGACGAGCCCATAGGGTTGCACGGTGTGGTCGATTCGCGAGCGATAACCTCGCACCACCAATCCCGTGGCCCGGGTCCATGGTGACTTGCCGGCGGCCAGCAACCGCGCGCGGTCCAGCCCCGTCGACAATACATCTTTCCCTTTCTTGACGTCTGCCGCTCGAAAAAACTCCTGGTATCGCAAGGCATTATCCACGGCCCGATGATAGATTTCCACATCCGGCAGCAAACGCCGCACCTCGGCATCCGGGTGCTTACGTATCGTCGCGATTTGCGACGCCAGTTCACGCAGACCTTTTTCAAGTGATGCACGATCCGCCTCAGATACTTCAACTCCAAGTGGTGGAACCCGCCGCACCTTGCCTGGGATGTTATCACGGGGACCGTCCGCGATCACGACCTGGGATTGCACCAGGATCAGACTGAAACTCAACAAGAAACACGACAGCCTGAAGAACTCCATTATCATCCGGCGAAGCATCATAAAACGATTCCCTCTACAAAACCAAGTACTGCTGGGTAATTGCTTCTGATTGTACCGGATGCAGGGTATGAAACTAGGTCTTGGCCAGCCGCCAAACCGTCGTCCAGGGGCACCAGAAACCTCTATGCAGAGTCACTGATATACTCGTAATTGCATGACCCGTGTGTTACAACAGGAACAGGCACCCACGGACATTCGTTTTCTCTAGCCGGTGCTTCAACCATGGAATCGGACAGCAACTGAATTGCCTCGGACGACTCCACAACTCGCTAACAAACACCTTATTTCTTCAGCCAATGGAGTCTTGAGCCGTGCCATTCCTTGTTATTATCGGCGGACCCGATCGGGGTCGCAGTTTCCAAATCGAAGAAGGTCAAACGCTGGTCATTGGTCGCAGCCAGACCAGTGACACCCAGATCAATGACCCGCGGGTCTCCCGGGTTCATTGCCGGGTGGTCGTCGACGGCGGCACGATCACGCTGCTGGACAACGATAGCGCAGGGGGAACGTTCATGAACGGGAACAAGGTTTCGCGTCAGGAGCTTGATACCGGGGACACCTTCTCTGTTGGTGACACGACCATGCGTTACCAACTGGATGCAAATATTCCCGATGAACAACCGACCATTGCTCCCGTGGCTGCCAGCACACCTACTCCTCAAGCTGTCCCACAACTGGCCGACCTGGTAGGCGAAACATTTGCCCACTACCGACTGGACAAGATCCTTGCCAAGGGCAATACCGGCATGATTTTCAAGGCCCAGGATACCGAGCAGGATCGCGTGGTGGCCGTCAAGGTACTGACTCCCGATGCCAACCATAGCGACGAGCAACGGGACCGTTTCGTGCGGGCCATGAAAACCATGCTG
>JAZADA010000003.1:0-2720 GCA_036124135.1 Planctomycetota bacterium
CAACTGATAATTCTTCAGCTGGCACGCGCCCCAGGATCACGATCGGCTGATCATCACTGCTGCCAGTACGGATCGCATCAAGTACGGACAGGGCGTCATGCTCCTGCGGATCATGCTCGATCAACACCGCATCAAATACCTGGTGTCGCAAGTCAGCCAATCCTTCGGCCAGGGTATGTGCCTGCTCCACATGCACATCCGATCCGGAGTCAACAGAAAATGCAGAAGTCAGCCAGTCCGCAGGGTGATCCCCGGTCGTAATGAAAAGCAGCTTCACCTGGGGTGACAAGTGGCCCCAGGGAGTGACGGATTGCCCCGCAGGTGATTGATCGTGATGCCTGGAAACCACGTTCATTCCTTCTCGAAAAGACCCTAACGGTGACCGTGCCGGTGAACAACAACGGGGCAGTCTTGTAGTGCAAGCAGGCCCCTGAAGTCAATGCCAGTTGGCCACGAACGACAGGCGCGGGTGACACTCACGAGGACGTCATGCGGGTTACAGGGACACACTCGGACGGCTATATTAAAAGGCCTATTGGCCCTACTAACAGACCCGCCTCGCTACTTGATAGAGGACGAGCAGAATTGCTCGATCCGGATATTCCGCCATGAAAATTGCCTACCTGGATTGCCTCAGTGGTATCAGCGGTGACATGACCCTGGGCGCCCTGATCGATGCAGGAGTCGACCCGGCTGCGATCCAGGCTGGACTTGATTCACTCGGCCTGCCTCGGTGTCAGCTCAGCGTTGAGGAAACCATCCGCCATGGATTTCGCGCCGTCAATGTCCAGGTCCTGCACGACGAGCAACACAGTCACCGACATCTCCATCACATCACGGAAATGATTGATGGCAGCGATTTAAGTCCAAATCAAAAAGAACTGGCAATCCAGATTTTCCAGCGACTTGCAGAAGCCGAAGCACGTGTCCACAACTCGTCGATTGAAAAGGTGCACTTTCACGAGGTAGGTGCCATCGATTCGATTGCGGATGTGGTCGGCAGTGCGATCGGCTGGGATCTGCTGGGCGTCGACCAGGTCATCTGTTCACCGATTCCTACCGGTCATGGGTTCATCACGATCGCGCACGGCCGTGTCAGCATCCCGGCCCCGGCAACCGCTGAGCTCTTGAAAAACGTGCCTCTTGCTGACTGTGACGTAGAATTTGAATTAACCACACCGACCGGCGCCGCCATCGCGGTTACCGTGGCTGAGCGATTTGGCCGCTTGCCAGCTATGAACCTCCAAACCGTGGGGTACGGAGCCGGGGATCGTGATCTCCAGAAACAGGCCAACGTGTTGCGCTTGATCGTGGGTGAACAGGTCTCGTCGGAAGAGGACAGGCATGCTACCCAGGACCAGGTCTGGGTCCTGGAG
Source organism: Planctomycetota bacterium (assembly GCA_036124135.1). Classification (GTDB taxonomy): domain Bacteria; phylum Planctomycetota; class Planctomycetia; order Pirellulales; family Pirellulaceae; genus JAZADA01. The sequence continues at coordinate 1,377 of JAZADA010000003.1, forward strand.
ACCAACCTGGATGACATCAGTGGTGAGGTCATCGGACACTGCAGCCAGTTGCTGTTGGACGGGGGAGCGTTGGACGTATATTCCACGGCAATCCAGATGAAAAAGAACCGGCCGGGAATCAAGCTGACCGTGCTCTGTGCAGCAGCCGACATCGAATCACTGGAACAGATCCTGTTCCGGGAAACCGCCACCCTGGGCATTCGCCGATGGCAAGCGGATCGGCACAAGTTGGTACGCTCTGTTCACGAGGTACAAACGACATGGGGACCGGTTGCCGGCAAGTTGGCCGTGCTGGCCGATGGCAGCCACGTCTTTTCACCGGAATTCGAAGCCTGTCGGGAAATCAGTCAGCAGCAGGATATCCCCCTGCAACAGGTCTACCAGGCAGCATCCACGGCCTTTGCCAACCAGGACACCAACGCGCCCGGCAACTAACGATCAAGGCCTTCGCCGGCGGCCAGTTTCTGCCAAGTGGCCAGGATCCCATCACAACCTGATACCGGTTGCTGGCAGACGTAATCCTGGCAAATAAACAGGGTCGGCGTCGTGGAGACCGACTCCCGCCCCTGGAACAGCGGATCCAATATCGACGCGGTACTCTCCAAACTGGAATCCCGGCAGGCGATCACACGGTTGGGAAAATAGGCCTGGTGCAAACATTGCAACACCTGGGCCATCTCCGGATCAGCTGGATTGCCGACCAGTACGATTTCCGGAACTTCACTCAAGTGGAAATCCAGTGCAATCAACATCTGGCCCGCGGCCGCTGGCGACCGGGACAGTACCTCGGCCGCTGCCTGCAGTGTACGTTCAGCTGCCTGGAGATGATCCTGGTTACCGGTCAAACGGCCCAGTCGCAGCAGGGCCGTGGCTGCCATTGAATTACCGCTGGGAACACTGCTGTCATGAAAATCCTTGTGGCGGGCAATCAAGTCTTCATGATCATCCGCGGTATAGAAAAATCCACCCTGCTGATGATCCTGGAAATGCTCCGTCAGTACCTCTGCCAACATGTTAGCCCGTTCGAGCCAATGTTCCTGGAAACCGGTTTCATACAATGTCACGAAACTGTTCATCAGGTTCGCATAGTCATCGAGGTAGGCAGCCAACTTGGGGTGGCCATGTCGCCAGCAATGCAGCAACCGGCCATCTTCAGTTCGCAACTCGTCCCAGATAAAATCAGCAGCCTTCTCTGCAGCGACCAGGTATTCCGGTTGCTGTAATACCACGGCGGCCCGGGACATCGCATCGATCATCAGTCCATTCCAGCTGACCAGGATTTTATCATCCTTACTGGGACGAACTCGCCGGGCTCGATGCTTTAGCAACCGGTTCCGCGCGGCA
>JAZADA010000004.1:0-4541 GCA_036124135.1 Planctomycetota bacterium
TTGTGCATGGAATTCTCTTTACTCGATCGCATCATCGAGCTACAAGAAGGGGCGCAAATTCAGGCAGAATTGACGCTTACGGGTTCCGAAAGCTACCTGCAGGATCATTTTCCCAGATTTCCTGTGATGCCAGGTGTTTTGATGCTCCAATCCATGCTGCAAGCCAGTATCTGGTTGGTGCGTAAAAGTGAAAATTTTTCCCATTCCGTGGTGCATTTGAAGCAGGCTCGGAATGTCAAATATGCGGATTTCATGGCACCTGGTCAAAAATTGACCGTGATGGCTGAAATCCTCAAGGAGGACGAACAAACCACGACCCTCAAGGCAAACGGGGAATTGGACGGAAAAAATGCGGTCAGTGCCCGGTTAACCCTGGAACGCTTCAACCTGGCCGATCGGTTTCCGGAACACGGCGAAAGCGATGCGATCGTTCGTCGACGAGCTCGAGAACAGTTCGAATCGCTGCTGGATTCCCCCCCCCACCACCCGTAAATTTAGCGGAATAAGGCCCCGAATCCGGAAAACCCGATCTGGATTCAAACTATGACTAAAAGGTAGACTGTGTATTAACAGGAATCGAGTCTTCCCATTTTTCAACACCTGCGGAATGATTCGAAGTAAGCTAGAGATTCCCGATAACATCAAAGATTATCGGACATCCTTATTTTTGACAGTGGAGATCAAGTGAAATGGCGCCCACCAAAGAAGAAGTAGTTCAGAAAGTTCAAGCGGCACTCGTTGATGCCCTGGCAGTTGACGATGACGAGGTAACACCCGAGGCCACGATGGTGGGTGACCTTGGTGCAGAGTCGATCGATTTTCTCGACATCGTGTTCCGGCTGGAAAAAGCATTTGATATCGAAATCCCCCGTTCGGAATTATTTCCCGAAGACATCCTGACCAGCGCGGAATACGTTGAAGATGGAATCGTGACCGCCAACGGGCTGGAAGAACTCAAGAAAAGAATGCCTTTTGCAGACCTGACCAAGTTTGAAACCAATCCGGCTGTGCAGGATTTTGGAAACCTGTTGACGGTGAGTGATTTATGCCGTTACCTGGAAACCAAGGTAGGCACGACCGAATAACCAGGAGTGTTGTTACTGTATAACATGCGTGGAACCTGTTGCACGCATCTCCTGTCGAATCCCTTGTGTTCATCCTAGTGAACTGGCAGGCCCTCGACGCTCCCAGGTGATTAGTGCTCATGCGATGGTTTTGGATCGATCAATTCACTGAATTCATCAGCGGAACGCGTTCCGTTGCCATCAAGACGGTTAGCCTTTCCGAGGGATACCTGCATGATCATATCCCCGGCTTTCCTTACATGTCGGGTGCGCTGATCATCGAGGGATTCGCTCAATCCGGAGGTTTGCTGGTGGGAGAGGCCAGCGGTTTCCAGGAACGCGTGGTGCTGGCCAAGGTCGCACGGGCTGAGTTTCACGATATCGCCCGCCCTGGCGATACCTTCGTCTTGGAAACCCAGGTGGAAGATATCCGCCCCACCGGGGGTATCATCAGCGGCACCTGCCATATTGGAGAACGTCTGCTGGCTAACGTGGAACTGGTCTTCGCGAACCTCGATGAACGCTTTGCTGGAGTCGATCAATTCATCCCGGAAGAATTTCTCAGCATGTTACGAATTCTCCGCATGTACGAAGTAGGGCGTAAACCGGATGGAAGCCCCCTAGACATTCCGCCTCACCTGTTGGAAGCTGAAGAGTTGGCTGAACGCCAAATGAATGGATAATGCAGAGGCATCATTTTGCATAAGGCATTGAAAGTATGAGACGACGAGTCGTCATCACGGGCATCGGTACCATCAATCCCCTCAGCCAGGACGTGAACATCCTCTGGGACAAGTTAAAAGAGGGCCAATCTGGCGTCGGATATACATCCATTTTTGACGCCAGCAGCTTCCCCACCAAGATTTCCGCAGAAGTCCGGGACTGGGATATTTCCCATGTCGGCGAAGACCCTGAACGCTGGTCTCAACAGGGCCGACACACTCGTTTTGCAGTGGGAGCGGCCAAGATTGCCGTGGATGCCGCTGGAATCATGGACCATAACAGCGACCCCACGCGACTGGGAGTCTACCTGGGCAGCGGCGAGGGCAACCAGGACTTTCATGCGTTTACCCAGATGGTAACGTCCGCCCTGGACGAGGATCAGATTAACCTGTCTCGCTTTACCAAAAAGGGGCTGGAAATCCTTGATCCCACCAAGGAACTGGAACAGGAACCCAACATGCCGGCCGGACACGTGGCCAGCCTTTTTAATGCCCAGGGCCCTAATTCCAACTGCCTGACTGCCTGTGCAGCCAGCAGCCAGGCGGTCGGGGAAGCAACGGAAATTATTCGCCGTGGAGACGCCGACGTCATGATCTCCGGGGGGACTCACAGCATGATTCACCCGTTTGGTGTGACGGGCTTCAACCTGCTCACCGCCCTGTCAACCAGCAACGAAGAACCGACGAGGGCATCGCGACCTTTCGATCGGTTACGCAATGGCTTCGTCCTCGGTGAAGGAGCTGCCATGGTGGTCCTGGAAGAACTCGATCACGCGCGACAACGCGGAGCAGAAATTTACGGTGAAATCCTGGGCTATGGATCAACCGCCGATGCCTACCGAATCACGGATATTCATCCAGAAGGGCGAGGGGCTATCGCCTGCATGCGCAAGTCGCTGGAGAATGCCCAGCTCAATCCTTCCGACATCGACTACGTTAATGCCCATGGTACCAGTACAACTGTCAACGACCGCGTAGAAACCCTGGCCTGCAAGGAAGTGTTCGGTGCCGACCAGGTACCACCTGTTTCCAGTACCAAGAGCATGATGGGACATCTTATCGCTGCAGCTGGAGTCACCGAATTGATCGTCTGTATGATGGCCATCCGGGACAATGTGCTGCCACCTACCATCAACTACGAGAACCCGGATCCGGAATGCGACCTGGACTACATCGCCAACGAGGCTCGTTCCACTCCCTGCAAACTGGCACTCAATAACAGCTTTGGGTTCGGTGGCCAGAACGTAACCCTGATCGTGGGTCAATACGAAGACTGAGGCGACCGCGTCACCGCGTCACGTGAAGGCCCGGCTCACCTGAAACCGCTGGCATCACTCTAGCGGCCAATCGTGGGCGGATTTTTCATCAGGAAATCCCGTGGTCCACGGTTGGTGTAATAAGGATAGGCGTAGGCTCCTGTCGGAGGACCAGCAGGACCTTGCATCGCCTGCGTGTAACCTGGCGGCAACTGCGGAATCATGCCACCGTTGCCACGTGCTCCTTGACCGACAATACCGTCTCCAATTCCGAACGAAGCCGGGGCCACGTTGCCTGCAGGATTCGGCTGCGCCACACCCGCCGTGGATGATTGTTGGCACGACTTACATGTCAAATTCCGATAACAACCGCTGCTACACAGCAATCCTATCACCAGCAATGAGAAACAGACAGATTTCATGATCGGTAACTTTCCTTGATCGATCCGGTCCAAGAAGGCTGCCTGCTCCGAAATTCGGCGAGCTGACAGAAACGGTTCTGGTAAGATCATCGGCGTTACAGAACTCAGAATTGAACAAATCGTTACCTTAGTTAGTTCACGAACAACCCGTGTAATCCGTAAATAACGCCTAGACTCACATCCAAGAGGCTACGGGGTGACCAGGCGAGCGCATCAGGGGACCGTGCTAGCAAACCTGACGCTGGCCATTCTGGCTACCCGTGTCGGGGGGCTCTTGCGAGGGACACGATCTTGGCCCACTTCCGGCCATCTGGTAAAAGTTGGTTTGCTCCCACGGAAGGGGGAATCCGTCGAAACGGATATGCTGTCGTAGGTTGAATGGATTCACCATGAAAAATTTCTTGCGTGCTGTTCGTCTCACCCTGCGTTATCGCTGGACCGTGTTCTTTGCCATCTTCTGCAGCCTGGGTGTCGCCCTCCTATGGAGTGCCAATATTGGCACCGTTTATCCGATTATCGAGGTCGTTTTCCAAAACAAGTCCGTACCTCAATGGGCGGATGAGGAAGTCCAGCAACTTCAGGAAACTGTGCGGATTAGCCGTGACGCGGTCAAACAGCACGAGGTTGCAATCAAAACGGCTGATAACGCAACAGAATTCGATCAGGCAACCCGGCAGCATCAATTATCACTTGCCCACGCAAAACTGGCCGCTGAAGAAGAGGCACTGGCCTGGGCAATCTGGATACAGCCGTATGCCCACAAGTACCTACCCACGACCCCATTTTCTACTCTCGTGATCGTCGTTGTTCTATTGATCACAGGGACACTAATCAAGGACTTATTCCTGATTGGCAACTGGATCCTGATTGAGCGGCTTGCACAACTGGCCACTTTCGATCTGCGTCAGCAGTTTTACCAGAACACACTGGCCATGGATCTGTCTGCTTTTGGCGACGATCATACAGCCAACCTACTGTCTCGATTCACCAATGACATGGGAGCACTGACTCGGGGCATCGCAACACTTTTGGGGAAAACCGTTCGAGAACCACTCAAGATGATCGTTTGCCTGGTAG
>JAZADA010000005.1:0-12258 GCA_036124135.1 Planctomycetota bacterium
CGCAGACAAGGATAATGCAGGCCTGGCAGACGCGTTGAAGGCCAGTCAGAAAACACTCGATGATGCTGCTGGCAAGTTGGCAGCAGCGAAGAAGACACTCGAGACGGCACAGGCTGAACTGGTGCAGGTACAGGCTAAAGCAAAGGTTTCCACGGAAGCCAAGGTAAAGTCTGAGGCGGCGTTGAAAGAGCAGCAAGCCAAGGCCAAGCGGATTACCGATGCCAAGGCGGCTGCGGACAAGAAGGTCGCTGACGTCAAGAAGGCCAATGCTGCCAAGGATGTGAACGTCTCGATTATCTCTACGCCCATCAAGTTGCGCGTGGTAGCGACGCCTATCACGGTCAAGTTAAACACCGACAAGGCCCAGGTTAAACCGGCTGAGAAGGTCCAGGTTACCGTGGCGCTGGAGCGGAAGTATGGCTTTACGGAGCCCGTGGAACTGACCTTGGCACTTCCCAAGGGGGTGGCCGGGATCACAGCCGCCAAGGTGACGATTGCCAAGGATAAAAACGATGCCACGATTGAGATTGCTACGACGGACAAGGCAACACCGGGTACCCATGCGGTAACGGTTCAAGCTGCGGGGACGTTTAATAAACTCAAGGTGGCGGCTAGTGGTGCCCTCAGCCTGACGGTGGAAAAGCCCGCTGCCAAGGAATAATAAATAATTAGTTGAAGGCGTGTCCCCGCTGGGGTTGGCCGCTGACGGGTAAGGAAAATTTGCGAAAGAGTTAACTGGTCAGGGAGCGATTGTTGGCCAGGTTGTCTTTTAAATAGGTGGAACAAAATTATGCGAAAATTGTTTGATATCCGGTTTGTCACTTGTGGCATCGTGGGATTGTTAACCCTGGCGATCATGTTTCAAGGTGCGGCACTGATGGCCGAAGAAGGCGATGCCATTGCGATTGCCAAGGTAGAACATGATGGACCCGTTGATTTTGAAAAAGAAATCCTGCCTATTTTTCGGCGCAACTGCCTGGCCTGCCACAATGCTACGGATGCCGAGAGTGACCTGGTGTTGGAAACTCCCCAGACGATTAGTAAAGGTGGTGCCGAGGGACCGGTGGTCGTGGCTGGTAAGCCGGGGATGAGTTCATTGCTCTTGCTGGCATCTCGTCAACAAGAGTCGTATATGCCACCCGACGACAATGATGTTGGTGCCAAGAAGTTGACTTCCCGGGAACTGGGTTTGATTAACCTTTGGATTTTGGAAGGTGCGAAGGGGACGGTTGTCGGTAACCAGGGCCCCAGCTGGCAACCTTTACCGGCGGGTGTGAATCCTGTCTATACCGTTGCCGTTTCACCCGATGGGCAGTATGCGGCGGCCGGTCGCGCGAACCAGATCTTTATCTATCACCTGCCGACCAAGCGAGAAATTGGCCGGTTGTCCGATGCCGAGATCGCCAAGCAGGGAATTTACAAGCAACCGGGAGTGGCCTTCATGGACCTGGTTCAGTCGCTAACGTTTAGTGCTGACAGTAACCTGCTGGCCGCGGGTGGCTTTCGTACCGTCAAGGTCTGGGAGCGTTCTCCTTCGCTCAAGTTCGGTGAACGTAACGCGCTTGCCGATGTGCCTAATGCCATATCTGTTTCCAGCGATGGAAAGATGGCTGCCCTGGCCTTGAACAATGGTTCCATCGTCCTGGTGGATGCCGCTACCGGAAAGATTACCAAGACATTGACGGGCCATGCCGGAGCCGTCTCGTCGGTGCAGTGGTCCGCGGATCAGTCACTGATCTTTTCGGCGGGAGCGGACAAGACAATCCGCAGTTGGACCGTGGCAGACGGGAAACAGCAGGCATCGCTGGAGACGCCGGCTCCGATTCATGCCCTCGCACTTGTTAGCGAGGGGCAGCAAATCGCCGCTGCAAGCGAAGACAAGACGATCCGTATCTGGGCGTTGCCAGGTTCCAAGCCGGCAGCGGATCCCGCTGCCGAGGCAGCCAAGAAAGACGAGGAGAAGAAAGACGAGAAACCGGCAGAACCAATGCCGCCGAAGCCCATCCGAGAATTAGCGGGGCACACCGGGCCCGTCTTGGCGTTGGTTGCGACTGCGGACAAGCAGTCACAACTGGTCTCGGCTGGCCAGGATGGTACCGTCCGACACTGGCAGGTTGCCGATGGAAAGTTGATCCGACACATGAGTCACGGCGCGCCCGTCCCGGCGGTCGCCGTTCGTCCCGATGGTTCGCGTATTGTCTCGACCAGTGAAAACAAGACAGTCAAACTCTGGAATGCCGCTGATGGCAAGCAGGTTGTCGAGTTGAAGGGCAATTTTCGTGAATCGCTTCAGCTTGAAAAGCTGAAGCGTCAGGTGGCCCTGGCAACGCGTCACCTGGACCTGGCCAAGAAAGATCTTGACGAGGGGAATAAGCGGAAAAAGTCAGAAGAAGATAACCTCAAGAAATCCCAGGAAGCGGATAAGAAAGCTGCTGAAGACCTGGCCAAGAAGGTAGAGGCAGCCAAGAAGCCGATGGCTGATAAAGCCGCTGCTGACAAGACACTGGAAACGGCTAACAAGACCAAGGTAACCGCTGAAGCGACCCAGAAGACGGCGGACAAGGCGAATACAGACGCGGCCGCTGCTCTCAAAAAGGGGCAGACCGACGCCAATACTGCCAAGACCGCCTTGGCTGCAGCAACCAAGGCTGCCCAGGACGCTGCCGCTAAGCAGAAACAAGCGGATGATGCTGCCAAGAAGGACGCTGCTAACGCGGATCTCAAGAAAGCTGCGGCCGATGCAGTCACGGCTGCCCAGGCAGCAGAGGAAAAGCGTAAGGTGGCAGAAAAGGCCTCGCAGGATGCGGCGAAGGTCGTCGCCGATTTAACGGCCAAGCAAAAGGTTGCAGCGGACGGCAAGAAGAAGGCAGATGCAGATTTGGCCAAGGCGACTAATGACGCAAAAGCGGCTGACGCTAACGTGAAAAAGCTGGCTCCCGTGGCGCAGAAAGCCGTGGATGAAAAAACAGCTTCGGAACGTGCTGCCAAGGCGGCCAAGCGGACCGTCGAGCGAGCGACGGCAGCGGTCAAGAAAGCCACGGATGCGATTCCGGGGTTCGACGCCATCGTGAAAAAGAAAGAGGCTGAACAAAAGCAGGAGCAGACAGGTTCCGAAGCGTCCCAGAAGGCGGCGACCGAGGCTGAAAAGCCATGGCGTACCGCAGCTTTTTCGGCGGATGGTAGTTCCTTTGTCGTGGCTGGTGATGATCACAAGCTACACCTGTTCGATGCAGAAACCGGTCGGGCAATCGAGGTCCTCGAGGGACATACCGGACCCGTTTCGGCAGCAGCCTTCTTGCCCGACAATCGGTTGTTGACTGCATCTGCGGACAAGTCCGTGGTGGCCTGGTCGACGCAAGTGCAGTGGAACTTGAAGCAGCGTATCGGTGATGGGCTGAAGAGTGAGGTCCTGGCCGATCGCGTTACGGCAATGCATTTCAGTAGTGATGGAAAGCTGTTGGCGACCGGTGGAGGCGAACCTTCCCGTAGTGGTGAAATCAAGATCTGGAATGTTGCTGACGGGAAACTGGTGCAGGCTCTCAAGGAGCCACACAGTGATACGGTGTTTGCCGTCGAGTTTTCACGCGATGGTCAATACATCGCCAGTTCTGCTGCAGATCGGTTCGTGAAAGTGTTCCAGGTTAGTGACGGTAAGTTCGTGAGAGCTTTTGAAGGTCACACCCATCATGTGCTGGGTGTTAGCTGGAGTGCCGATGGCCGAACCCTGGCCAGTAGTGGGGCTGACAAGGTGATCAAGATCTGGGATTTCCGTACGGGTGATCAGCAGCGGACGATTGCTGGTTTCAGCAAGGAAGTGACAGCCATCAAGTTCGTGGGCGATAGCGTGAACGTGGTGGCCTCTTCCGGCGATAAATCGGTGCAGATGAAGAAGACTGATAATGGAGGGAACGTTCGCTCGTTTGCCGGATCAGGTGACTATGTCTATGCCGTGTCGTGTACCGCGGATGGCAAGATTATTGCTGCAGGCGGACAGGATAGCATTGTCCGGATCTGGTCCGATGACGGGAAAGAGGTGGTTAAATTTTCACCTCCCGAGCCGGCCGAGAAACCCGCTGAAGCGGGTGGTGGCAGCGAATAGGAACCGTGGGGCCTGGTTACCTCGTGCCCTCGGCAGACGCCGAGCCCAGGGTTAGTCGCAGGAAATTCAAAGCCTGTTTTGCACTGCGCGCTCGCAAGATCGCCGGATGCCCACGGTAGGGTGACGAACTGCAGTGAACTTCTGTCCCGATAGCCAATGCGTAGTGGATGCGGTCGTCAGCATGGTTCCAGGAGGTATTGGTCGGTTCGGGGCCCAGGACCAGGACCATGTCAGTTTCCAGTCGCTGGCAGGCATCCTGTGCGATGCGTCGAACCAGTTCCTCGGCTGTTACGCTTGATAACCGGGAAGTGTCCTTTACTTGCCAGCACGTGTCCAGCAGGCCCGGGTGGGGGATCACCCAGCCTCCCTGGTAGCCAGTTAATTGCACGGGCAGTTCTCCCAGCCATTGGGTCATCAATCCGGTGCTCCCACATTCAAGGGTAGCCAGCGAGAGGCCGTGTGCCGCTAGCAGGTCCGGAATAACATGGGGCAGGTCAAGATCACCTTCACCAAAAACCAGGTCGCCGAGGCAATCGTGAATCGTGGCGATGGTTTCCTGCATGGCGGCATGGCATTCATCCGTGGTATTTCCTTCGGCAGAAATACGTAACGTGATCGTAGCCTGGCTGACGGTGATTCCTACCGTGGGTTGCCTTCCGCGACGAATCAGGTCCGGTAGCATTTGTTCCAGGTCGCTCTCGCCAATGCCAAAGCACTTGATCTGGTGATGGGTAATTAGTTGTCTCTGGTTGCCAATCTGGGAGATGATCCTTGGTTGTACGGTTTCGTTCCACATTTCAAACATCTCGGCCGGTACGCCAGGCAGGGCAAAGATGCGTGAAGCGTGCTGCGTACTGCTGTTGACGGTCAAGTCGATACCCGGGGCACTGCCATGAGGGTTTGGAATGACCAGGCTGCCCTCGGGAAACATGGATTGTACGATGTTGCTGGCAGGCATTTCGCGATTGCGAGCACGGAAAAGATTCTCCACGTGGGCGAGGGCGTCTTTATCCTGGTGGAGTGGGCGATCGGTGGCCTGGGCAATGGTCTCGCGTGTCAGGTCATCGGCCGTGGGGCCCAGTCCTCCGGTGCAGACGACAAAGTGAACGCGTTCCAGGGCCTGGCGAATGACCTGGATACCGGTTTCCAGGTCGTCGGCGACCGTGGTATGGAGGAGGACGCGAATGCCGAGGTCGGCAAGTTGCTTGCTGATCCACTGGCTATTGGTATCAAGTCGTTGTCCGCTGGTAAGTTCGTCGCCGATGGCAACGATTTCGGCTGTCAGCATGGTAACCCTGTATTTGGCCAAGTGGTCGAAGAAATACGGTTTTAAAGATCAAGAATCTATTGAGCATTGTGGCATTTGCTGGCGATACTGCAATGACCCGCTGGATTCTCGATATAATGAATGCACCATGACTGAAACGAGTTTTTCCATTGAAGGCATGACCTGTAACCATTGTGTTAGCGTCGTGACGCGAGCGTTACTGGAAGTGCCAGGAGTAGCGTCGGCAGCGGTTGATCTCCAGCACGAGGAAGCTCGCGTTGCTTATGATCATGATCAAGCTTCCATGGAGCAAATGGTGGAGGCGGTTCGTTCGGCAGGCTTCGAGGTTCGGCCAGCCGATTTAATGGAGCGGCAGGAGACGTCAATTCCTGTTGTCCGGCTGGAAGTCGTGGAAGAAATGGCGAGCCAGGAAGTGAATCCAGCTCCTTCGGGGTGGCAGCGAGCGGTGCTGGATGTGACTGGAATGCATTGTGCCAGTTGCACCTCTCGCGTGGAGCAGGCAATTGAACAGCTTGCTGGTACAGGCCAGGCACATGCAAACTTGATCACGGAGCAAGTTGCGGTTGATTACGACCCTGGGGAGTGTTCCACGGGGGACATCGAGAGGAGCTTAACCGAGGCAGGGTATCCAGCTGCGATCGTCTTGGAACAACAAACGGCGACAGAGTTAGCAAGCCGGCCTGGTCAGGCTGCGGCGGTCTGGGGGCGACGCCTGTTGTGGGGCGGTGGCTTGGCGGTTCTCTTGCTGGTAATCCATGTTGCAGTTTCCTTTCGGGCCCAGGTGTTGCTGGGTTGGCTTCAGTTGCTGCTGGCCAGTTGCTTACAGTGGGGGCTTGGGAGGAGCTTTTACGTGGGAGCCTGGCGTCGAGCGCGGCAGGGGGCCACGAACATGGACACATTGATTGCATTGGGATGTACGGCCGCCTATGGTCGGGGGCTTTTTCATTTTTTCCGGGAAGGCGACGCGACGATGTTCCTGGAGGCGGGTATGATCCTGGCGATCGTGACCCTCGGCAAATTCCTGGAGGCACGGTCCAAGGGGCAGGCATCGCAGGCGATTGGAAAATTACTGGAACTGGTACCGCCGAGGGTCCCAGTTCAGCGTGCAGGCCTGGAATCGGTGCTGGTGGAGGAGGTTGACCGGGGCGAAATTATCCTGATTCGTCCAGGTGACAAGGTGGCCCTGGATGCAGAAATTATCTCCGGAAGCAGTGCCCTGGATGAATCGTGGGTGACTGGTGAATCTATCCCGGTGGAAAAGGAAACCGGGGACCGTGTGTGGGCAGGTACGGTCAACGGGACCGGTGCGTTAACGGCCCGGGTAACCCAGGTGGCCCAGGAGACTTCACTGGCGCAGGTGATCGCGATGGTGCGCCGCGTGCAGGAGTCTCGGGCCGATGTGCAGCGGTTGGCGGACCGCGTGGTCCAGGTATTCGTGCCGGTTGTTCTGTTGATATCGATGGTAACCCTGGTGAGCTGGATGGTAGCTGATGATCCGGGCCAGGGGGTGCGTTGTATGACAGCCGTGCTGGTGGTTGCTTGCCCCTGTGCACTCGGCCTGGCAACTCCCACGGCCATTCTCGTAGCCAGTGGCTATGGTGCCCAGCGAGGTATCCTGGTCAAGGAAGCGCAGGCACTTGAAACAGCGGGTCGACTCAATACGCTGGTTTTTGATAAGACGGGGACCCTGACCGAAGGGCAGGCCACGGTCACGGACGTGTTGCTGGTCGAGGGAGTAGAGCGAGAAGTGTTTTTACGAGGTCTTGCGGCAGCGGAATTATCGAGCAGCCATCCCTTTGCAGCTTCGATTGTGGCAGCCGTTGAGCCCTTGCTGGAACCGTTACCGATGGCCAGCGAGTTAACGACTCTTGCGGGGGAAGGGATCGTTTCGCAGGTGCAGGATCAATCCTGGGCAGCCGGTAATGAACGCCTGATGCAACGGCTGGAAATTGATGTGCCGGGAATAATGCAGGATGCCGTTGAACGTCAGCGGAAGGATGGTCGCACACCACTACTCGTGGCCGTGGACGGAATCTTCCAGGGAGTGGTGGTGGTTAGTGATCCGGTCAAGCCGACTGCTCGGCAGGCAGTGTCAAGGCTGCAGTCGCTGCGATTGAACCTTTGGATGATCTCGGGGGATCATCATGTAGTGGCTGAGTCGATTGCTGGCCAGTTGGGGATTGAGCAGGTTATGGCCGAAGTGACGCCACAACAGAAGCAGGCCGAGATCGAGCGACTGCAGCAGGCTGGTCGCGTGGTTGGCATGGTCGGCGATGGTGTTAATGATGCGCCGGCACTGGCGGTGGCGGACCTCGGGATTGCGTTGGGAACTGGTACGGATGTTGCTGTGGAATCAGCAGATGTGGTCTTGATGCGAGATGATTTGAGCCTGGTGGCCGAGACGGTGGTATTGGCTCGAGCGACGATGCGTACAATTTACCAGAATCTCGGGTGGGCCATGGTGTATAATAGTCTGTTGTTGCCTGCCGCGGCCGGTATCTTCGTGTTGCTCGGTGGCGGGCGGGAGTTTCTCGTGCCTCCCATGATGGCGGCGGTAGCGATGGGACTGAGTAGTGTGTCTGTTGTTGGTAACAGTCTGCTGTTAAAAAAACGGGCGATCGGGTAAATTTTGTTTAATTGATCCACGTAGGTGCGATGGTAATTTACGTTTCCAGTTTTTGTTGATGGTGTAGTACCGGTGGAAGATCCTCACTTGGAAGACAACGATCAGACGCATACGTCGTATCAGGTTGCCGGCCAAGAAACACTTGGGACCGATGACGCGGAGACGACGCATGACTTGGTCGATGACCTGCCGTCGGTATCTGCGGAGGCCGGCCAGCCTCGTTTACCAGCATTGGGTGATTATATCCTGCTGGGGAAAATTGGCGCGGGCGGCATGGGCCGAGTGTTCAAGGCGAAGCATCGCACCATGGATCGGCTCGTGGCCCTGAAGATGTTGCCTCCAGGACGCATGAAGGATCCGGAGCAGGTCAGTCGCTTCCACCGTGAGGTTAAGGCAGCCGCCAAGTTGTTTCATCCCAATATCGTGACGGCGTTCGATGCCGGCGAACAGGCTGGGATTCATTACCTTGTCATGGAGTACGTGGACGGTAGTGCCCTGTCAAAAACCATTAAGCAGCACGGGCCCGTGACGCTTGATACAGCGATCAGCTATATCTTGCAGGCAGCCCAGGGACTGGAGTACGCCCATTCTCGCGAGGTCGTGCATCGTGACATTAAACCCAGTAATCTCATGCTGGATGAAGACGGCACGGTCAAGATTTTGGATATGGGAACGGCTCGCTTCGACGAAGAAGAAAAGGATGAGGATAACCTGACCCAGACGGGTGTCATCATGGGGACCGTGAACTACATGTCGCCTGAGCAGGCACGCGATGCGCACAAGGTCGATTATCGTACCGATATCTATAGCCTGGGCTGCACCTTTTACTACCTGCTCACGGGAAAACCTCTCTACGAAGGAGACATGATCCAGACGTTGTTGGCGCATGCTCAGAAGCCTATTCCGGATGTCCAGGAATATGATCGGGAGATTCCTGGTTGGGTAGATGACGTGCTGAAACGTATGCTGGCCAAGAAACCGGAAGATCGGTACCAGTCAATCACGGAGTTAATCGCCAGCGTGGAAGAATCCCTGCGTGGCGAACAGGACGATGGCGCTGATGAGTCGAGGGAAATTCACGGTATGTTATCTGCCTCCGATATGCTGGCCAGCCTGGCCGCGAGCGGAGATGCCGTAACACACAATATCGTGGGGATTGACCTGGGGACCAATCATTCCGCAGTGGCTTATGTGAATGCGGTTGGAAAGCCGGTCGTGGTCACGGATGCGGAGGATCAATGGCAGATTCCCAGCGCTGTCTTAATTAACGGTATCAGTACCGTGGTTGGTTATTCTGCATTGCAGCAGGCGGATGAACGGCCCAGTGACCTGGCCCTGGAAATCAAGCGATTTGTAGGCAAGCCGTTTTTTCCAGAGGTGTTGCAGGGTGATCGTTATCCACCGGAAGTCCTGTTGGCCCTGGTGCTTTCCAGGCTGGTTGATAACATGCAGCGCCGAGTCGAGGGGTCTTGTCACCAGGTGGTCATTGCAGTTCCTGCCCATTTTGACGAGGTGGCTCGTAAAGCCGTCCAGGATGCAGGGTATATCGCTGGTGTGGAGGTGATCGATATCATCAATGAACCAATGGCCGCCGCCTTGGCTTATGGGTATCAGCAGTTGCATGAGCAAGCAGCGGACCAGGTGACGGCACCGGCAGGAAACGTCTTGATCATGGACATGGGAGCTGGCAAGCTGGATGTCATGGCCTTGAAACGGCAGGGGCACCAGTGGGCGGCTGTAGCTTCTGATGGAGATACCCGGTTGGGCGGTCGAGACTGGGACGATTGCCTGGAAGAAATGATTGCCCAGGAATTTCAAAAACAGTACCAGGCAGATCCCAGGGCCCGCGAGGAGGATGTTCTTCGCCTCTGGAAAACAGCGGAGTCTGTCAAGCACCGGTTGTCCCAGCGGGATAACGTGACCGTCCGCTTCCAGGCGGGGAAGCATATTGTCGAGCAGAAAATTACGCGTGATCAATTCGAGGAGCGATGCGTTGAACTGTTGGAGCGTGTTCGTCAGTGTGTCAACAGTACGATCGAAAACGCGAAATGGGATGTGCAGGATATTGACCAGGTGATCCTTGTTGGTGCTGCCACGCAGATGCCGATGATTCAAAAACTGTTGCGAGAAATTATTGCCGAACGTACCTCCGTGACCATGATTGACCCTTCCTCCATTGCCCAGGGGGCTGCGCTGCATGCCAGCTATCTGAGGGTCCGGGAATCCAACGGCGAACCGGAACAGGTGTATTCTAATGTCAGTTCCCACAGCCTGGGGATCGTCGGGACTGATACCAAGACGGGACGGAAAATCAATGCTGTCGTGATTCCGCGAAATACCCAGTTGCCAGTCACGACGCAACGTACCTTCAAGACACACAAGGAAGGCCAGGAATCGGTGATGATCCAGATCATCGAAGGTGAAAGTCTTTCGCCCCAGGAATGTCAGCCGATTGGACAGTGTATTATTGAGAACCTTCCCGTGGATCTGCCGGCACGCAGCCCGGTGACCGTGGAGTTTCATTACAGCAGTAATGGCCGACTCAATGTTTTCGTGGAGTCACCGGATACGGGCTACCGGGCTACCAAGGAGCTTACGCGAGCTGCAGGACTGGCCAATGTCGATTTGCATCGTTGGCGGGAGTGGGTTGAGACGGTCATGCTTTGTAGCAGCATGGTTTAGCAGATCGGCTAGAAATCGTTTTCCCGGCCTGTGAAACAGGCTATCTTGACTGGTTGCCGGCCGTTTTCCAGTCTGCCTATCTTGCCGGTTAATTGCCCGCTTCACATTGACAGCAAAGAGCTGGACGCATATTATCCTCAACCCAAGGTTTGCTTGGCTTTTATCGAGGTGAGACAGTCTGGGCGACGGCGCCTGGGAAACCTCGTAGCCTGAAAAGTCGTCTTGTTTGTAGAGGTAATCGTGACGTTGTTTGGTGGATTGGAACATATTGTACGTGAGCAGGAGCCGTTGGCTCCCTATACTTGGTTTCGGCTCGGTGGAACCGCTGATTATTTTGCCGAACCCGCTACCGAGGCAGAGCTCACGGATATCGTGACACGATGTTATGAAAACGAAGTCCCGGTTCGATTGCTGGGGGGGGGATCCAATATTTTGGTCGCAGAGACCGGATTCGCCGGACTCGTGTTGCATCTTTCGGCAGCTGTGTTTTCGCAGATTGAGGTGACCGACTGCCGGGTGCGTGCTGGGTGTGGCGCCAAGCTGGCTCACCTGGTTTCCGCGGCAGTCGGTGCTGGACTGGCCGGGTTGGAGCAACTTGCGGGCATTCCGGGGAGCGTAGGTGGTGCGCTGCATGGAAACGCTGGAACGCAAAGTGGTGATGTCGGCCAGTGGGCTTCCGAGGCTGTGGTCATGACGCGCGATGGATCGCTGGTGACGCGTACTGCCGAGGAGTTGAGGTTTAGTTACCGTCAATCAAGCTTGGATGAGTTGGTGATTCTCAGTGGTGAGTTTGCATTAGAGCAGGATGATCCGCAGGAAGTTGTGAAACGGATGCAAACTTCATGGATCGTGAAGAAGTCTGGGCAACCGACTGGACAGCAGGGTACCGGTTGTGTGTTCAAGGATCCTGGTGGCGTGACGGCAGCTAGTCTGATCGATCAGTCAGGTCTTAAGGGGCACTCGGTTGGTGGCGCACGCATGAGCGAAGAGCACCCTAACTTTATTTTGGTCCAGGAGAACGCCACCAGCCAGGATGTGCTGGATGTGATTGATGCGACTCGTAATGCGGTCCAGGAACAGACAGGATTGGAACTGGAGTTGCAGATCGAGGTTTGGTAATTGACGGTTCGGATCGCATGTGAAGCAGGTGCCCGTTGCAAGGGCCATCAAGGAGGATGGCAATGAATGCTGCAGCTGATAATGGAGGCGGACGTTTTTCCCGGCTGTTTTCGCGCCGCTGGTGGCCTTCTGGTAAGTTGGCTCGACTGCTGTCGAGCCTGGTGGCCTGCCTGGTAATCATGGTGGGCCTGGTAACAGCCTGGAATCATTGGGGTGGTCTCGTAACGGGAGATTCCCAGTACCGGCTGCAGGCCAATTGCCTGGAAATGACGCCACAACCTTCCTGGATTCGTAGTGATATTAAAGATGAGGTTATTCAGCAGGGAAGCCTTTCAAGTATGCCCTTGCTGGATCACCAGTTGACTGTCAATGTGGCGCGCGCCTTCGAACTGCATAGTTGGGTTGAACGGGTGGAACGCGTTCAGAAACGACCTGGGCCTGTCG
>JAZADA010000006.1:0-6070 GCA_036124135.1 Planctomycetota bacterium
CCGGGACAAGTAACGCTCGTTGTAAGCAAGCGACCAGGCTGAGCGACCAGGCTGAGAAAGTCGGCACCGATCCTGCATTGGCATGACGGACGTTGGTCGTTACGGTAAGCGGCATTCGATCCACGCGGTCTGCTGGAAATGCTGCTGTCAGTTTGAGCGAGCTCGCTCAAACTGGCAACTAAAGCTGGCAACAATTCGTCCAGGCAACTAATCGTCCAGGCAACTATTCGTCTTCTTGCTCGCTCACCCGCTGATCGCGTACCTGGCGCCGCTCCTGTTCGTACTGTAGTGCCCATTGGGCCTGCTCTTCATGGAGCTCTTTGCGTCGCTGTTGAATTTCTTCCTGTTGCCCCTGCAACAGATCTTTCAGCTGCAACAGGGTTTCCTGTTCATCCAGGTACGATTCTTTCCTTTCTGCAATTTCTCGTTCCCAGCTCAGCTGGTCCATGGCCAGGGCAGCTGCCTGTCTTTGCGATGTTTGCTGCTCCGCAGCCAGTTGCTGCTGTCGGGCATTGAGTTCTTCCTCACGTTGCTCAACCGTGTTTCTCCACTGCCGACATTCCTGTTCCCAGCGAGCTACCTGGGCGTGAAAATTCGCTTCCCGGCGATCTAGTTCCTGGATCCGTTGCTGCAGGTACTCAGTCAACTGGACGGCTTGTCTCGGATTCGGTTCAAGCGTTCCAGCCTGGACGGCTCGGGGTTTTGCCAGGTGCGGAAGATCCCGTCGCTGCCTTGATTCCATACCGATGGCAGGCTGCTCACGGACTGACGGATGAGAAGCACTGGAGGCGGTTGGATTACCATCGTCAGTTTTCATGACGATTCACTTTCCCTGGGAAAATTTAAAATCACAATACCCGGAATTGAAACGACAGCGGTTGCCTAAATCATCGGCCTGAAACGACGCCACCTGCAGGGAAACAGGTCAATAACAGTCGAGTCCAGGCAATTCACCGCTTGAAAACGGCCCGGTTGCCACCCTGCATCCCTTGAACTCCCCATAAGAAGGTGACAGAATTGGTGCTGGCAGAATTTTACTCGAACTACATGACCAGAGAGTTTCTTTTTCCTGCATTCGCAGAATCTGCTGATTCCCAATCTTCCACGCATGAAAGTAAACCCATGAAAGTTGTACCCGTTGGTGATAAGATCGTTGTCAAACGTGTTGAAGCAGTCGAAAAGACGGCCGGTGGCATCGTGCTTCCTTCCTCGGCCCAGGAACAATCGCAAGAGGGTCGAGTCTTGAGTGTTGGAGACGGCGTATTACTTCGTGATGGCAATCGGGCTGAAGGCCTGGTGAGCGAAGGCGACCGTGTCCTTTTCTCTACCCATAGTGGAACGGAAGTGTCGGTCGACGATGAGAACCTGTTAATCATGCGAGAAGACGACATCCTCGCCATTCTTAACTGACCAGCGAGACACACTTCACGACATTGCCTATAATGAAACTTCGTGCTGGCAGTTCCAACCAGCATGCATGGTGTAGGACTTGAAGGAATTCTCTTTACGAGGCCAGGAATATGCAAAGCCGGTTAGAGCAGCTATCAAGAACCAGACAACTCCGTCGAATCACTCCTCTCTGCTTCGGCCTGGCAGTGATGGGCTACAGCCTCTTGCTCCCTCAACTGCAGGCACAGCAGAAGGAAACAAAACCAACGGCGTTACCAGCCAACGTTGCTCGGCAACTGGATCAGACCATGGCACGATCCATCCAGTTCCTCCAGACCAAGGCCCAGTCACCGGATGGCTCCTATAGCAGCCAGGTGGGGCCGGGCGTGACAGCCCTGATTACAACGGCCGTACTCAAACATGGCCGTCAGCCTTCCGAACCGCTCGTTGCCAAAAGCCTGAAGTACCTGGAGGGATTCGTTCAGCCATCGGGAGGTATCCACCAAAAAGGAACGCTTTATCGAAACTATGAAACCTGCCTGGCCATTCTTTGCTTTTCTGCAGCAAACACAGATGGACGTTACGACAAGACGCTCCAGCGTGCCGACGCCTTCATCAAGGGAATCCAATGGGACGACGGGGAAGGCAAGGGAAAGGCCGATCTTGCTTTTGGTGGCGGCGGATACGGTAAACACAAGCGCCCCGATCTTTCCAATACCAACTTCCTGGTGGAAGCCCTGCAGGCCACCGGTAACGACCAGGACAGTGAAGCCATTCAACGCGCACTGGTATTCATCTCTCGTTGCCAGAACCTGGAGAGCGAACACAATCGCAGCCCCTTCAGCACCAAGAATCCCGATGGCGGTTTCTACTACACCGTGGCCGCTGGCGGCAGCAGCCAGGCGGGTGAAACGGCCAACGGTGGACTACGCAGCTATGGCTCCATGACCTATGCCGGCCTCAAGAGCATGATTTACGCCGGCGTGGGCCCCGAAGATCAACGTGTGAAAGCTGCCTTCCAGTGGGTCCAGAAACATTACGACCTTTCCTCGAACCCGGGGCTGGGTAAAGCAGGCCTCTACTACTACTATCACACGTTCGCCAAGGCCCTGCATGCCATGAACCAACCGCTCATCAAAGATGCCGATGGAAAACAGCATGACTGGCGAGCCGAGTTGATTGCCGAACTGGCACGGCGGCAGCAGCCGGATGGCTCCTGGGTCAACGAAAATGACCGTTGGCTCGAGGGAGATCGCAACCTGGTCACCGGATATGCCTTGCTGGCCTTGGCTTACTGCCGTCCCGCAACCAGCCGATAGTCGGCCGGCAACCTGGTGAACCCTGCCTATCTGAATTTCCCTTCACGGGGGGGCCCACTGCGCTTCCATTTGGTGCTATAATCACGGCGCCTTAGCAGGCGGCCCGGCTTGTCGGGCCGTCCTCAAACAACATGCCCAACAACGACACCTGTTTCTGACGACAAGGAGATTGTCATGGCAACCCGGAATCCTCACTCAGCATTGGCTTCGATCCCTGTGTTCAGTAGCACGCTCCTGGCGCTCGTGCTGAGCGTATCCAGCAGCGAGGCCCAGGAAACAACCACGATCTCCCAGTATGATCACTGGGTGACTGCTGTCAGCTATTCACCCGATGGTAGCGTGTTGGCTACTGCCGGCGGCCAGAGTCTCCAGTACCGACCCGGTTCCGTTCGGCTGTGGGAAGTCAGTTCCGGCAAACAGCTTGCCTCCCTGGAGGGGCACACGACCAATGTCTGGGCCGTGACCTTCAGCCCTGACGGTAAACGCCTCGTCAGCTGTGGCTACGATGGAACCGTGATCGTCTGGGACGTTGCCAGCAAGAAAAGCGTGGCCACCCTGAACAAGCACAAGAGCTGGTGTCGCGCCGTTGACTTTACCCCCGATAGTGCACATTTCGCAACTGCTGCAGAGGATGGTACGGTCGTCATCTGGTCAGCGGACGGCAAGGAAGTGAAAGAGTTCAAGGCACACGAAGCTTCGATTTATGCCGTGGCCTTCCACGCTGACGGTAAATCCCTGGCGACAACCAGTTCGGACAAGACCGTCAAGTTCTGGAACTGGATGGAAGGAAAGGAAACAGGAAAATTGACCGGCCACACCGATGCGGTCTGGGCCATTGCTTTTTCTCCCGATGGGACCACCATCGCAACGACCAGTGCTGATCGCAGCCTACGACTGTGGAAAGCCGGTGGCGAAGCCATCGTCACTGTCCATGCTGGCAGAAACTGGATTACAGATGTCGCCTTTTCCGCGGATGGCAAAAGCATGGCCACCTCCAGCCATGACCGTTCTGTCCGTCTCTGGAACGTCCAAACCGTAATTGAATCGGCGGGTGCACTGAACGGAGCACACGCAAAGATCGATGCCGCTAAGAAAGCAATCACGGATTCAGAAACCAAGTCCGCCGAGACCAAGAAGTCCCAGGATGGACTGAACACAAAAATCGCTGCGATCGATGCCTTGATTGCAGCCAAGAACGAGGATCCCAAGGTTGCAGCCGCCCAGGAAGCCCTGGACAAGGACAAGGAAAACAAGGACCTGCAAAAGAAACTGGCCGACGCCAAGGCCGCACAGAAGAAAGCCATGGACGCCTCCAATGCCAAGATCAAGGCACTGGCCGGTGACAAGGATTTCTCCGCGGTACTAAAAACACTGCAGGCTGCCGCCACCGCGGACGTGGAAAAGAAAAAAACAGAAATCAGTGCTCCGCTGGCCGAACTCGAGAAACAGGCCAAGGCCGCAGTCGATGCCAAGGTCGCTGCTGAAAAAACCGTCACGGAATCGACGGCCATGACCCGGGACCTGTCCCAAAAGCAATCGGTTACGATCGGTGAGTACAAGAGTAGTGTCTGGTCCGTTGCCTTTTCCCCTGATGGAAAACAACTTGCCACGGGGAGCCACCGGACCAATTACGCCAATGACAAGACCACGCTGCGGGTGTATGAAATTGCCGGTAGCAAACGCTTGTTCGCACCCCCTCCGGCCAAGGAAGCGCCTAAGTCCGGGGAGTAACTCATCCAGTCTCGCTACGAGAGACGTGGAATTCGTGAGCCATGGCAAAATACATTGTTCGCTTCGGAACCATGAAAACGCTGGGGGTTTTCTCCGCCCGTGGCGGTAGTGAATTCGAACGAGACAACATCGTGGTCGTGCGTACTAACCGCGGACTTGAATCCGGGGAT
The DNA here is from genome assembly GCA_036124135.1 of Planctomycetota bacterium. GTDB lineage: Bacteria > Planctomycetota > Planctomycetia > Pirellulales > Pirellulaceae > JAZADA01. The sequence goes on from JAZADA010000006.1 coordinate 4,610, forward strand.
GTGCTCTGTGAAGCCACCAAGGCAGCCACGGCACAGATCAAGGATCCCGCACACGGACAAATCCTTCGGCTCATGACACCCGAGGATCGCAACGAGTTGGAACGCATACGCAACCACGAGCAGAAAGTATTCGAAAAATGTCGGCAGCATGTCCAGAACCTGGAGTTGGCCATGGAACTGGTCGACATCGAGCACATGTTTGGCGGAGAACGTATCGTCGTCTACTACCTGGCCGAGGAACGAATTGATTTTCGCGAACTGGTCAAGCAACTGGCTTCCGAGTTCCAGACCCGTATCCAGATGCGACAGATTGGTGTCCGGGACGAGGCCAAACTGCTGGCCGATTACGGGGACTGCGGCAAGCCACTCTGCTGCAACACCCATCTCTCCAAGATGCCACCCGTCTCTATGAAAATGGCCAAGCTACAAAAAGCAACCCTCGATCCAACCAAGATCTCGGGGCGGTGCGGACGGCTGAAATGTTGCCTGCGATATGAATACGACACCTACGTGGAAATGAAACGCGAGTTACCGCCAATCGGGGCTGATATCGTCACCAATGAAGGGCGTGCCCGCATCCTGGGACATGAAATTCTTACCCAGCAGGTACTGGCTCAAACCGAGGATAACCGCCGTATCATGATCGACGCAGCCACGATTCTCAGCGTTATCAAGAAACCTACTGGATCATCTGGCAAGAAATAATTTCACTCCATAGACATTGCAGTTAACACGGTCTTCACCGTAACATGCTTCATGGCCGAAAACCAACATCCTATTTTCGAGCTGCTCCAGGACGATCCTCGCTACAAGCTGGAAGCCTACCAGTTCGTGCGCGACGCACTCAGTTTTGCCCAGGAAGTACTCGGCCTTGGCAAGGGTGACGACCAGGATGAACCGACACCGCTGGAAAGCGAACCGATCGCAGAACCTCACCTGAGCGGGCAACAACTCTGTGAAGCCGTCCGACAGTACTCCATCGAACAATTTGGTTACATGGCTCAAATGGTCCTCAACAACTGGGGCATCGAATCGACAGGAGACGTGGGTGAAATCGTCTACAACCTGATCCGAATCGGCCTGATGAAAAAATCAGATAACGATCGTCGAGAAGACTTCGAGAATGTCTTCGACTTTGAGCAGGCTTTCTGCAACGATTTCAAGATCACGATGCCTGACGCCTGAACCTGGAAACCGGGAGCACGCACGTCTCCATGACAGCCAATGTAGAACGCAGCAAGAAGGCGAAACGACCTGCGGCACGGGATTCCCAGCAACAGTCACCGAATGTCTACATTCCTGCCCAGGCACGTCCACTCAATCGACGTCTCATCACCTGCGCCGCCATCCTCTTCGCCGGCTGGCTCGTTTTCCTGGTCTATGCCGCGATCCAGGCAACACGATGAAGCCTGGAACATCGCTTCAACTCATTAAGCCAACACCTGTCGGGCTTGTTCGGCA
>JAZADA010000007.1:0-3911 GCA_036124135.1 Planctomycetota bacterium
GTTGTTGGCCAAGACCCTTCATCCGTTAATGGGCAGTACGATTGATAAGAATTACTCGGATACGATTCGTTTCGTATCCCAGCTGTCGCGAGCGACCACGCAGAATCGTGCCGGGATCGAGCGTTTAACGGCGCGCCTGGCCAACGTGAATCCTGTTATCCGTAGTCGTTTTAACGAGCTTACCGTCCAGTTGAACGAATCTTCCCGGAAGGCTTCTACACGCGTCGCCAGGCCGCTGCCAGGCGAACCTTCTCAGCGCCGCGAGTGAAGATCAGGTCAGATGTTACTAGCTATTGGCAGCGGCTACCATCTCGGCAGCTTTTTCCTTGATAGCAGCCAGGTCCAGTTTGCCTGTTCCCAGGATGGGTAGTTCATCGACCTCGAAGAAACTGTCCGGATTCGGGATATAGAGATTGGGTAGCCCTTCCTGGGAGAGTTGTTGACAGAGTTCCGGGACGGGTTTGGACAGTGCCTTGTGGAGAACAATCAATCGTTCTCCTTTCTTGGCATCGGGCACGGCGGTTACGGCGGCCATTAATTCATCTTCTTCGCCACTGTTAATCAGTGAGTTGAGCGTTTCCTCGATTTGGATGTGAGGAATCATTTCCCCGCCGATCTTGGAGAAACGGCTCATGCGCCCCGTGATCTGGATGAAGCCGTCTTCATCGATCAGGGCGACGTCGCCCGTGTGGTACCAGCCATCCACGATCGCTTCTGAGGTCAGGTCCTCACGCCCGTAATAGCCTTTCATGACGTTGGCACCCTTGATCCAGAGCATGCCAGGTTCATTGGTTCCCAGTTCTTCACCACTGTCCAGGTCGGTTACCCGGGCCACGACCCCGGGGACCGGTCGGCCCACGGTACCATCCTTGCAATCGACCTGGAAGTTTGCGCCGGAGCGACTGGGGGGAATGTTAACCGTGGCGAGTGGTGACAACTCGGTGGCTCCATAACCTTCGACCGGGCGAATCCCGAATTTTTCCTCGAATCCATCTGCCAGGTCGAGGGGCAGTTTTTCGGCACCCGTAACGATAACATCTAGTTTTGCGAATTGCTCGGGAGTACAGCGACGCAGATAGGTTCTCAGGAAAGTGGGCGTGGCCAGCAGGATCGTACCTCCGTGTTTCTCGGAGAGCTTGCCGACCTGCTTGGCATCCAGCGGGTTGAAATGGTAGGCCCCCTTGGCGTTCGTTGTCATGACCGTCCAGAGGGTCACGGTGAAACCGAATGAATGGAAAAATGGAAGGACCCCCAGGACGACATCGTCGTTACGCAGTTTGACCACCTGGTCGATCGCCTCGATGTTGGATCCGATATTCCCATGGGTCAGCATGACTCCCTTGGGCACACCAGTTGAACCGGAAGTGAAAATGACGGTCAGGATATCATCACTCTGGATCTTGTGTAGCTTGAGGATTCGATCCAGGCAGGCCGCAGGCATCAAGTAGCTGCCGATCACGCCAGCCAACTTGTCTGCTAGTTTAATCTTGTCACGCAGGTCTTCCAGGTAAACCACTTCGGCATCCAGTTCGAAGTTCAATTTTTCCATGACCTTGCGACTGGTCAGGATTCGGCGGATACCACATTGCTCGGTGCAGGCATTGAGAACTTCCGAGGAAACGGTGTAGTTCAGATTGACCGCAACACGGCGGTCCAGCGCCAGTGCCATGTTGACCACGACCGGTCCCGTACCGGGTGGCAGCAACAGACCAACGAATTGTTCATCGGTGTCTAGGACTTCACGTCGCAACAAGCGACGCAGGATCAGCGACTTCATCAGGAGGCTTCCACCAGTCAGATCACCACCGAGTGAATCGGCTGCCTTGGAGCGAAATTTCTTGCGCTTGGCAGATCGTACAAAGTCGCGGGTTAGTTGACTTACTTGTTGGGTTCGTTGTTCCACGGCAATAGCTCCCAGGTCTTGAACAGCTTGTCGGACCTCATGGACGTCCTTCGGATTGTGGACGGCCGGTCCAAAGTGAATGTGAACGGGGTAAGGCCATTTGCGTGGCCATTTCCAGAAAAACTTGCCTCCCTCGAAACTGAAAATACTTCCCCAGAGTCCATCGAGATAAGCCGGGATGACCGGGACCTCGGTACCCTTGAGAATCTTCATCATACCCGGTTTGAAGGTTTGAATCTGGCCACTACGGCTAATTCCACCCTCAGGAAAAATACAGACCAGCTCCCCGTTATTAAGGGCGTCATTGGCTGTTTGCAGGGCCTTGATGATTGATTTGGGTCCTGGGGTTACCATGATCGCCCCGAAAAGCCTGGCCAGTCCACGAATCCAGCGGCTCTGGAAGTTACCGGCGTAAACGATGGTACGAATCGGACGGGAGCTGACCAGCACCAGCAGGATTCCATCGAGCCAGGAAATATGATTGGCTACCAGCAGCGCACCCCCCTCTTCTGGCAGGTTCTGTAATTCATGAATCCGGATACGATAGACCGTCCGGCTGGCCAGCCAGACCAGGAATCGAATCGACGCCTGCGGGATTAACCAGACGATGTAGATGAAGATCGGTAAGGTCAGGATGCCAGCTACCAGGAAGACCTGGCGTGATGAGAAGAATGGTTGCCGATTCGATTGTTCAAAGATTCGCTTGACCAGTTGTTCTGAACCGGGGAATCGTTCACGGACGTTGTTTTGTTGGAGCTCTTGCTGGTTCTGCTTGAATTCCTCCTGGATCGAAGCGTCTCCCTTGTCCAGGGCTTCCTGCAGCCGTTGCTGTATCTTTTGACGTTCCTTGACTTCAAACCAGACGAGGTTTGTCAGTGTGGCGCGATAGAGCTGGTCCTCTGCATCCTGTGCTGGCAGGTAATCCTGGATGACCGGCTTTTGCTCGCTGTCGCGTTGCCAGTCGTTGCTAAATCGGAGTTGGGTTTTCTGGACCTTTTCTTGCTGGACCGCCGTGAGAGGTAAACCACGCAGCTTGCCGTCAATATTATCGAGTGATCCCGGTTCATGCGGGTAACGCATGCCGGAATAGGCCACCGAGACGATGAGCACGCCGGCAAAGGTCAGGAAGTTGGCCGCCGCCAGGATTGAGCCACGGGTTTTTGCCGGGCTGCGTTGCTGAAGGTAGGCTGCCAGGGGTACATCGAAGAGACCCGCGCTGGCGCCGAGTGAGAAAAGCAGGAAGCAGGCCCATAGCATTCCCGGGTTCCAGGGTGAGGTCGGGTCAATGATGGTGTCCTGGACCGTGAAGATCAGCATCGAACTGACGGCAATCCCAAAGGCGCCCAGGGGTAGGATGCCCAGTTCGACACGGCCGCCGGACCAGACACCAGCCAACACGCTGCCGATACCGACTCCCAGGATCAGGCAGAACAACAGGGGAACCTTATCGGTTTCGACCAGTCCACCCCCTTCACTGGCGAACTGGTCGATATTTAACTGGGCCAGTCCGCCCACGGACCAGAAGAAAACGATCCCCAGGGCCACGCGTAACAGTGGTCCATTGGAGGCAAGTGTTTGTAGGTCCCGGTAGGTTTGTTTAAAGGTATTCCAGGGAAAAGTACGATCCGGGTTGGCGGCGGGAACGGCACGAATCAACAGGCTGAGCAAGGTGCCGATGACCGCAATGCTGAGTAATGTAATGCTGGACCACTGCCAATGTTCATGGCCACGGAATCCGGTGATTTGTGATAGCCAACTCCCCACTGCCATACCCACGACCGTTGCCACGACCGTGGTTAATCCGAACAGTGCATTGGCCAGTGAAATACGGTCAGGTCGAAGTAACTCGGGCACACTACCGAGCTTAGCGGGCGAAAATAAAGCGCTTTGCGCTCCCATCAGGCCGACGGCTGCAAATAGCAGCCAGAGATTACCCAGGACAATGGCGATGGTTCCCAGCGCCATGATGAAGATCTCGGCAATCTTACAGCCAAGGATCACGGTACGT
>JAZADA010000008.1:0-14150 GCA_036124135.1 Planctomycetota bacterium
CAAGCCAGGCAATTTAAGTGGCCTACTATCTTTGTGTTATACTAGAAGCAAGATGCTGTTCAGCAGCCGGATAATATCTGTTCTAGAGGAAAAGTTTATGCGATCTGTAAAACGACAAGGCTTCACGCTCATTGAGCTAATCATCGTGGTCGCGATTATTGGGCTGCTCATGTCGTTGATGTTTCCGGCTGTTCAGGCCATGCGCGAATCGGCCCGCCGACTGCAGTGCATCAATAACCTACACAACCTGGGTACTGCCTACCAAAATCTGGCCACTCGCAATCCGCAGGAGCCCGCCATGTCGGCCCCCTACGTATGGGTCAGCAAGCTGAAGGAAGAAATCGAGGACTCGGATGAGACCTTGCTCTGCCCCAATGATTTGAATCCGAATGCAACGCCATTACCTGATCTCGTGTTTCATGTTCGCAACAATGGTTACAACGTACCTTTTGATCCCACCGGTCCACGTTGCCGGGTGAGTGAATGGGTCCATAAGCGCTATCCAGTCGAAAAATATCCTGGGCGCTTCGGCCTGGAGTTCGAGGATTGGAGGGATTGGGAATTCAGCGATTGTCGCGTGTTGCTAGAACCCATTGGCGGCAAGATTGAACAGTTGCCAAGTGGTCGCCTACGCGTGATGGCTGGTTCATTGCGAGTGACTTCCGTGGTGAAACAGGCAGCATTTACTCACGACCTCTACGGTCCCAATAACACGCCCCTGATCCTGGATTTCAAGCCGAATAAATCGATCGTGGTACCAACCCAGAAAACCAGCTACGGAATTAATAGTTACGTGCATCAGCTGGATGCACCCGATGCGACCAAGATCCTGTTGGTTGAATACAATAAGTATATCGCCCACGTTGTGGGTGAGGATGCAACCGATATCTGGTACGACCAACGTGCCCTGCGACATCGCGGCGCCATGAATGTTCTCTTCGTGGATGGACATGTCGAAACACGGATGCCCAGTGATATCGATCCTGATGTCACCGTGAACCAGGAGATGCTCTGGCGCCCCACGAAGTATAAGCGCTAAGCAAACCCTCGCTATTGCTTAGTCCGGGTCATCGTCGCGGAAGAATAGCGAAAAGGGCCATCCCCAGAGACGCTTGCTGCGTTTTGGGACAAATATTTCCCTGGACCAGCGCACCCCGAGGACTACCAAACCACCAAAGAAGAGGGTGAGCGTCCCCATCAGGCTGATGGCTGCCAGTTGTTGCCATGCATCGGGGAGCGGATTATTGATTCGCAGTCCCAGCCAGTAATCCCAGAGCGCATGAATCGTGACCGCGGTTCCCAGGCATATCCCGAATACCAGCGGCCAGGCTCTCCAGCGATCGGGAAAACGTGCCAGTCCAATCGCGAAACCACCCAGCCCGCCAAAAAGCAGGTGCAGCAGCAGGCGAACGGGCACTTCGCCAAATCGATCCAGCCGAAGGTTGGCGCTGTCAAGTCCAAGGTAAAACAACGATTCTTCCAGACCGAAGCCCAGGCCTACGAATGCTCCGTAAATTAATCCGTCTATCGGATCATTGAACTGGGACCGACAGATGACTGCAATGCCAATGACTGCCAGCAACTTGATGAACTCTTCCGAAACGGCTACCAGCAGCGCCTGTTGACCCAGTTGATGTTCACCCAGCATCAATATGCCAAACAGGTAATCCTCGAAATACCCGATCAACAGGCAACTGAACATACCCGCTATGAGAGCCAGCAGCAGCATGTACCACGGTTCCCGCTCGTACATGTCATAGCGATAAATAATCAGTCCGAGGCCCATGGTGCAGAGAGCAAGGCAACCATAAACAAGCATGATTCTTGTTATCCTGAATGAAACTTGCTATTACACGAAGTACACGGCTGACTGATCAATGATCTGCGCAGGGTGTCATGGGCGACGTTTTCATTCGGCTCAATCGAGTGTTCCTAATCTGAACTAATATCGTACGCGGTCAGTGATTCCTGGTCGCGTATGTAAAGTGTATCGCCCGCGATACAGGCATGTGCCCAGCTGGGGCGACCGTGACTGGCAATCTTGAAGTTTCCATGTTCCCGGTATTCATCCGGGGTGGCTTCGGCCAGTGCCACCTGGTGGTTCTCGCCGAGTAGGTAGAGCATTCCGTCAGCGTAGATCAGGGAACCCTTTCCAACGCTGCGAGCACGCCAGGCCATTTCCCCTGTCAGGAAATTCATGCAAATGAGACCACCACTCCCGAATCCATACATGTAGTCCCCGACCTTGACGATGCCACCATGATGGTTTGCCATCCGTTTTTCAAAATAAACTTCTTCTGAAACCTGTTTGCCATCCACGACCTGGATTCGAGTCAGGCCGCCCCCGGTTCCGTAGGCACTGGATGCAAAAACATGGTTGTCGGCAACGATTGGCGTAGCACAGTTGGCTGTACCATTGGCTGCGTTACTGTAGGACCACATGACTTCCCCATTGCTCAGGCGTACTCCGAAAACATTGGAGCGAGCAAATTGGATCACCTGTCGGACACCTCCAATGGTGGCTGTTACGGCGGATGCGTAATGAGCTCCCTGCGTCATGGTGTTGCTTTGCCATTTTACGGCACCCGTGTACTTGTTGAGTGCCAGCACGGTTCCCTGTTTGCCGCCAGGCGTGACAATCATCAGGTCATCCTCGATCAAGGGAGATTCACTATATCCCCAACCCGGTCGCCCACCACCGAAATCCTTGCTCAGGTTGATATGCCAGATGGTTTTGCCGCTGGTAATATCAAGACAACTGACATCGCCGTTTCCACCCTCGACAAAAACATGGTCACCGTCAATCGTCGGGGTTCCACGAGGACCATTCCCCATGCCATTGCGGTAACCACCATACGCGCTGCGTAACTCCGTTGAGGAAAGTACGCCATCACGTAACGCATGATGCTTGGTGTAGTAGTCGGTTAATTCCTGGCGTGAAATAGAACCATCTTTGCCGGATTCATATTTCAGAAGGTAACCCGAGATTTCTGCAAGGGTCAGCAACAGGTCACCTTTCTTTGTTGCCTCCTCGGGTAAGTCCACCCTGTTAAATGACCTGTCTAACAGCGAGCGTTGCGATTCTTCACGAGATACCCGCTGGTCATTATCCTTGTCCAGCGCTTTCAAAAGTGCCTGGGCTCGTTGCTGAGCAAGTGCCGCGGGGTCCGCTTCCTTGCTGCTCGTATCGATATTGCTGAAGCGGTCGATGCGGGCTGCGTTTGCTTCGCTGAATGACAACAGGTTGTCACCGTCCTTGTCCACTCCCGTAAACACGCTGGTCGTTCGGGCCGTTGCGATCGTGGCAGCGGATGCATCGCTATCTGCAGTGGGCTGATCGTAATCATTAAAACGCCATCCAAATCCTGCCAGCGCTTCCAGCTCATCCACCGTACCATCCTTGTCCTTGTCCAACCGCTGAAGTTCCTGTTTGATGCGTTCCGCTAACAGCGTGGCCAGGGGGCCCGGCTGAACGGTCCATAATACCTTGCCGCTCTTGGCACTCAGGCAAATCACATGTTCCACGCCATTCAGGTCCCCCTGGGTAACGATCCGGTCACCTGCGATCGCCAGGGAGGAATAGCCTACGCCCACATGGTCGACCTGCCAACGAACAGGGGGGCCCTCCTTGGGCCACTCTTTGCGAAGTCCTTCGGATGTGGCATGACCATTTCGATTGGGACCGCGCCACTGTGGCCAATCGCCAGCTTGTAAAGCAGTCGTCGCCAGGACCAGTGTTAAAATCGTCAGGCCCGAACAGAGATGTCGTTGCTGGCTCATGAAATAAATCCTTGCAGGTGGTGGGAAAACAGGGAAGCTTGTCAGGAGGGTTCCTAGGGTGATAGCCACCAGGAAATTCCCGATCATTGTGGACCAACCGCCACGGCAAATCAAGCAATGATTCACTGAAACCAATAACCGGGGAGAGGTTGGTAAGCTGGGTCCTGTGCTGTTAGCGCGAAAGGGACAGAGCTTATTCGCTGGAACTCATGTCCGAAATAGATTCCGTAGCGGGAATCGTCTCGGTATTGGCAGGGCTGGCCTCCGGGTTGGGCGTGCCCGCGGATTGAGCTCGTTGCAGGTAAAGTCCGGCACCCACGCACAGTAGTCCCGCGAGCAGACTGCTGTAGAGAACAGCTCGTTGGGCGAACAAGAATGCGATGACGTTTGCCTGCCGATAACGTATGTTGAATCCGTACATCATCAACAGGGCACAAAACACGAACTGTAACAGTCCCGACAATCCCCACAGGGTTGCCACCGTGACCTGGAATACGTTGCCGTGTTCGACCAGGGGCTCACCCTCGTGGTTACTGGGCAGATGCGACATCACGGGTTCCATGTTTTCTACCACCAGGTGCGACATGGCCGTGGACATGCCCCAGTTCGCGAAGACGAGAAAGGAAAACATGATGACCAGGATGGATAGTGATCGCAGGTAGGATGGTGTTTCAATCGAGGCACTGGGATTGTCGTCGACGGAACGGTTAAAGGCACCACAGGCACCCTTTAGAAATAATCCGTGTAACAACAGCAGGGCCACGAAGGGTACGAACGTCCATGGATTGAACCAGGCATCAAAATTAAACATTGTTCATGACTCCTCTGTAAAACAAGGACGACAATCACAAGGTACCGTTGATCGTGTACAATAGCCAATCCCAGTATGACCTGTTTCCACAGCGCCTGATCATTTTTGCTCGTTTTTTCTGGCAAGGAATTGTCCCATGAAGGCACCGAATCTTCCGATCCCATCACTCACACGCCGTTCGTTTCTTGGGAACACATTGGTAGGGACTGGAGTTATGACAGCTACCATGGTCCAGGTGGCTCCCGTTGCCGAAGCCGCCCGGGCTGACAAATACCAGGGCCTGAAATCGGATCAGTTCCTGGGCAAGGTTTCCTCGTTGAGCCGTGTCGAAGATGAAACAGTCTTCACGGAAGGTCCGGCAGCAGATCGATCAGGAGACCTGTATTTTACAAATGTACCAGTGTCCCGGATCCTGAAATGGAATCCCGTGAAACGAGAACTGTCGGTCTTTCGGGAAAACAGTAATAAGGCAAACGGTCTATACTTCGATCCCCGTGGCCGCCTGTTAGCTTGTGAGGGAGGGCTGGGGCGTGTCACACGTACCGACATGAAAACGGGCAAGATCGAGGTGTTGGCCAGTGAATTCAATGGCTTTCCCTTTGCCCCGTCAAATGACTTGTGCCTGGATGCACAGGGTCGTGTCTATTTCACTTCGCGACCGGGAACAATGGATCCCGCCAAGGGTAATGTGAACGCGGTCTATCGAATTGATGCCGATGGCAGCGTGGACCAGTTGCTACGTTGGCCGGATGTGCATATGCCCAATGGCATCGTGATTTCTCCTGATAACAAGACACTATATTTAATCGAGGCACATCCGGATGCAGATCGTCATCGCGATATCCGGGCCTATGACCTCTTGCCTAATGGCAAGCTGGCGAATGGACGTGTCCTGATCAACTTTTACCCGGGGCGCAGTGGTGATGGGATGTGTATCGACGCCGCGGGTAATCTTTACGTGGCCGCGGGACTCCACAAGACGCGCAAGACCAGCGAGACCCTGGACACACGTCCGGGAATCCACGTGGTTTCACCACGAGGTGAGTTGATTGCCTTTCGTGAAACACCCGTGGATACCATTACCAACTGCACGTTCGGTGGCTCGGACTTACGCACCCTTTACATAACCTGTGGTGACCAGCTATTGCAGATTCGCACACGTATTCCCGGTAAGGCAAGTTATCGACCAGCTACCTGAATCGTGGTGGGGAACGATCGCTGCCGATCGGAAACGAGGCCATGCGGCGATTCGATCTTACAGGCAACGGGTTAAAAGCAGTCAACCAGCCAGGTCATTCCCGGTCCAGTAACTTCAGCTGACCGGTTCCATTGGCTGCCTGGTAAATTTTGCGAACGACCGTGAAATCGCTGGCTTCTACACCGGTGATTGTCAGCGAGCGAGGCGCGATCATTCCGAGGACATGCGGGATGTCGCAGACTCTCAGTACGTTCAACAGCTGGGGTGCCCCTACTTCCATATGAGAACGATGAGGTCGATGTAGCGTGGTGCCCTGGATGTCGGAGTCCAGCATTGCGGCATAGGCGGCAATGACGGCACCTGCGCCTTCGCCTGCCAGGTGAATCGGCACCCTGCCCTTGAACTGGGAATGAAAGTACTGCGCGGTTGCGATGACATCCCGAACACGACCGGCGTCCACCGTGTGTCCCAGCAGCACGTGAGATCGTTCCACGTAATTTGGCGGGTTCTTTTGAGTCCAGCGCGTGCTACCCGTGCCACGCGTTTGGCAATCGTAGAGCTGGTCGCCTGGCTGGAGATGGGATTTTATCCAGTCCGGGACGACTACGGATGCATCCTTGGTGCGGACAAGCAAGACCAGGCGCTTTGGTTGAGTGATCCTGGTTACCGTGATTGGATATTGCCGTGCAGCGATGGTGATCCCTGGTTCTGTTTCAAGGTACAGGACGGGAGGCTTGGTCTGCTTGACCGGGGCTGGTCGAATTGTTCCCGGGAGCCACCCCAAGGAGACACGCCGTAGTTGGTCTCGCAGTCGTTTTTTCCAGGTGCCATATTCCTTGACCGAGGTTGGCAGGGATACGGTTGCTATGGGAACGAATGTCTGGTCGATCGTCGTGTTTCGTTCATCGCCTGGAATGTCGTCCTCGGTAAGAAAAACACGCAGTTGTTCTGGCGCTATGGGATGTTGCCGCTCGCGACCCACAAGGGTTACCAGGTCCTTTTCGCTGTCCAGGATGGGACGGGCATCCTGCTTTAGATGAATGTTGAGAAAACGAAAGGTTGCCTTGCGAATATCTTCTCGGTAAGCATGACCTCCTACGCTGACCACGCTGTCTACCCGGTCACCCGCTCCATAAAGTCGGTAAAGCATTTCCAATCGATTGCTAACGCGTTCATTCGCATCCATCGGAAAAATCCGGTCGTTGTCACTGTTAACGAACAACAGCGGTCGAGGAGCAATAAGTCCGGCGATGCGGGTCCAGGGCCAGCGAAAGGTATTGTGCAGGAACATACAGTCACAATGGCCATTGATGACTCGATTGTTTACATAGGAGGGCAGGTCCGCCATGCCACTGACCGGAACGGCCACCTTGACCCGTTCATCGGCCGCTGCCACCCAGAAAGTTGCCGCACCCCCGCCACTGATTCCGGTAACGCCAATCCGGTCCGCGTCCACATCATCGCGACTGATGAGATAATCAATGCCGCGAATACCATTCCAGCATTCCACGCCAGCCGACGTGTAACCACGTGACAACCACCACCAGCGCTGTTCACGGTAGGTACCATGATGAATGGCAGCGATTTCTCCCAGTTGCAGCGTATCGACCATCAGGCAGATATAGCCATGTCGTGCCAGCCAGATTCCATGAGACTGGTAAGCTGTCTTGTTGCCGTTCCGCCCCCGACCGGCGTGGCCACAGACGTAAAGTATGGCAGGAAGTTTTTTTCCGGTTGCTACCTTTGCGGGCCGATAGAGATTGGCTGTCACGTAGAGCCCGGGACGACTCTGGTAGTGCAGCATGTCAACATGATAACCGTCACGCACCAGCGTTCGTGTGACGCGCGCCTGCAGGGCAGTCCGTTCCGGCATCGGGGAGAGACCAAGCATGTAAAAGTATTCGCGTCGATATTGATCACGCTGTGCCTGCCAGGTCTCGAGAGAACTAAGATCATCAGCAAACTTGTCCACGCAGGTGCCCGTCAAGGTGCCCAGGTATTGTTGGATCATCATGTCCCCGGGAGCATCACGATCGGGGGAGCTGAACGATTGCCCCATGGCACCGGGAACCAGGAAGAAAAAACACGCCATACCCAGGGTGGATCGCAGGTAAGTAAACATGATCAGTCCTTCGCTATACCTGTAGGGAATCGACAAGTAATGAACAGCTCTTGGTTTATGGGGAAGGGTCGGTATCCGCTATTGTAAGAGAGTTATAAACGGTTACCAAGCCTTTGCAGGCACGCGGGCTTTCCGCTTGTTGTCGCGATAACTTTAGGGGATAATAGAGAAATGACCTGCCTGGATCACTGTCCTGCCTGCTAACTCCGGGAGTCGTGCGAAAGCAAACGCAATTGTTCCTCGAGCGTTTCTTGCAACGCTCATGTTAATAAATGGTTGGGTAGCATTCTTGAATACACCTACTCGAATTAATTTCAGATTGCTGGTCGCGCTATTGATGCTGTTTCCGGCTAGCGGACACCTGGTGGTTACCGCGGCCGAGACACTCCCCGTGGGCGCTATCACTTTTGAATCTCATGTACGTCCCATTTTGAAAGCTAATTGTTTTCATTGTCATGGCGAAGGAGACAAGCTGCAAAGTGGCCTCGACCTGAGACTGCGGCGATTCATTGTAAAGGGAGGTGAGACGGGGCCGGCGATTGTGCCAGGTAAGCCAGCTGAAAGCACCTTGCTGGACTATCTCCGTGAAGGAGAGATGCCACCACCCGAAGTGGAAAAACGACTGACACCCAACGAGATTGCCGTGGTGGAACGGTGGATTGCCGATGGTGCGAAAACCGCCGGTGTTGAACCAGACAAGATCGACAGTGGTTTTTATGTGACGCAACAGGAACGTGACTTCTGGTCATTTCAGCCATTGGTGCGCCATGTACCGCCCCCGGTGAAACAGCAGCATCGTGTACGTACGCCCATTGACCAATTCGTCTTGGCGCGACTGGAAGCAAAAGGGCTTGGTTTTTCAGATGATGCCAAACCACAGGTTCTACTGCGACGACTTTATCTTGACCTGACCGGACTGCCACCCACGGTGGAAGAAACGGATGCATTCATGGCGGACAAATCGCCGGGATCCTACCAGAGATTAGTAGATCAATTGTTGGCATCACCACGTTACGGCGAACGCTGGGGTCGCCATTGGCTTGACGTGGCTGGCTATGCAGACTCCGAGGGAGTCACCGATACCGACGTGGTCAGAAACGACGCTTACAAGTATCGCGATTACGTGGTCCATGCCATGAACCAGGATCAGCGCTTTGACGAGTTCATCCAGGAACAATTGGCCGGGGATGAAATGGTGACGCCCCCCTACCAGGAAATGGATGCCACCGCGATTCGACGGTTAACCGCCACGGGTTTCCTGCGCATGGCCGCCGATGGTACCGGTTCGGATAATCAACCAGGGGTTCGCAACCAGGTTGTGGCAGACACCTTGAAAATCGTTTCTACCTCGTTGCTCGGATTAACTGTGGGATGTGCCCAGTGCCACAATCACCGGTACGATCCTATCTCGCAGGCGGATTACTATCGTTTGCGGGCTATTTTTGAACCCGCCTTCAACTGGCAAGACTGGCGTACCCCGTCCAAGCGGCGGATCACGCTCTATACCGATGCAGATCGCAAGGCAGCAGCAGAAATCGAGAAACAAGCCAAGGTCGTGGAGGCGGATCGGGCCAAGAAACAAGAAGAGTACATCGAGGCAACTTTTCAACGTGAGCTGGCAAAGCTTCCGGAAGCGTTGCGACCAATGATCGTGGCCGCCCGAAACGTGGCAGCTGACAAACGAACCGATGCCCAGAAAAAACTTTTAAAAGACAACCCGACGGTCAATGTCACAGCAGGATCGCTTTACCTGTATGACAAGAAAGCGGCCGATGATTTGAAAAAGTATGCCGACAAGGCAACCGAGATTCGTAACACGAAACCAGTCGAGGAGTTCGTGCGGGCTACCTGGGAACCGGTGGGAAAAGAACTGCCCGTGACACATCGCTTTGAACGCGGTGATTTCGAACAGCCGAAAGAGGCAGTCGAGCCCGCTGGATTGGCCATACTTGGTCGTGAGCAGGCCAGTATCCCATCCAAGAATACAGGACTTGCCACGAGTGGCCGCCGACTGGCATATGCCCAATGGTTAACCAGCAACGAGCATCCCCTGCTCGCGCGTGTCCTGGTGAATCGGGTGTGGATGCACCACATGGGGCGAGGTATTGTTCAGACCCCGGGGGACTTTGGTTTCCTGGGAGTTTTGCCCACTCACCCGCAATTGCTGGATTGGTTGGCCACGGAATTCATGCAGCAGGGTTGGAGTCTCAAGCAATTACATCGGCTGATCGTGACCTCCACGGTGTACCGCCAGTCCTCGATTCGCAGCCAGGCACTGGACGCTGTCGATCGTGAAAATCGTTTTTACGGCGCGATGTCCATGAGGCGGTTAGAAGCCGAGGCGCTAAGGGATTCGATATTGGCCGTGAGCGGGATGTTGAACGAACAGGCTGATGGAAAACCGGTTCCCGTGATGGCCGATCGAGATGGGCAATGGGTGATCGGAAAAGAAAACCTGAATGCGGGACGACCCGGTCCAGTCCTGCCGATGCTGGGACAGGAGTTTCGTCGCAGTCTTTACATCCAGGTTCGTCGCAGTCGACCCCTGGCGGTTCTCAGTACCTTTGATTTACCTCGCATGGGTCCAAACTGTACGGTCCGGGCCAGCTCCACGGTGGCTCCACAGGCCTTGATGCTGATGAATAGTGATTTCGTTACACGCCAGGCGCGTTATTTTGCCCAGCGACTTCAAAAAGAAATACCCGATGACCTGCCGGCCCAGGTGAAAAAAGCCTGGAAACTGGTTTTTGCGCAATCCGCTCCGCCCGCAGAAGTCGCATCTGCCGTGCAATTCCTGCAACAACAGGCACAGCAATTTGAGAAGCAGGGCGCCGATGGTAATAAGGAAGAGAAAAAAGATCTTGCAGCGGAGAAGAAAAAACATGAACTGGCCGCTCTCGCCAGTCTTTGCCACGCATTGCTCAGTTCCAATCAGTTTCTTTATGTAGAGTAACGGTTGTCCCATGAACCCTTCTGACCAGAACCAATCCACGCGGCGTCATTTCCTGGCGTCCAACCTGATGAATGTCAGTAGCCTGGCGCTGCCACTCCTGTTGCAACAGCAAGCCCGGGCAAACCCCCGAAAACCGGACCTCGCGCCACAGCAATTTAACCTTGGTGCCAAGAAGACGGATCACCAGCCTCGTGCCAAGGCCATGATTTCACTCTGGATGCAGGGTGGTCCGAGCCATATCGATCTGTTCGACCCCAAGCCGTTACTGCAGGAAAAAAACGGGGAAACCTTCCCCGGTAAAATCAAGTATGACAACGCGGCGCAGTCCAGCGCCAAGATGCTGGGAAGTCCCTGGAAGTTTCGGCAACACGGTGAATCCGGCATGGAGATCTCGGAATTATTGCCACACCTCGCGCACCGAGTTGATGATATTACCTTGATTCGATCGATGCGCACCGGGGTTAATAATCATGGGCAATCGATTCGAGCAATGCATAACGGTACTACCATCGAGGGGCAGCCCTCGCTGGGTAGCTGGCTAACGTATGGGTTGGGAAGTGAAACTACGAGCCTGCCCGCATTCTGTGCCATGATTGATCCCGGACAACTTCCTGTACTGGGTGTTGAAAACTGGTCCAATGGATACCTGCCCTCACTGTTCCAGGGAACGGTGATTCGACCCCAGGATCCACGCATCCTGAACCTGGCCCCGCCGGCTGAGTTGCAGGGAACGGTGCAGAAGAATTATTTGAATTACCTGCAGCAGCTGAATCGACGTCACCTTGATAAACGTCCTCGTGAACTGGACCTGTCGGCCCGTATCGCGGTCTATGATTTGGCAACACGGATGCAGTCCGCCGCCGACGAGGCACTGGACCTGAGCCGAGAAACCGAGGAAACCAAGAACCTCTATGGCATGGACGATGCGGCCACTGCCGATTACGGCGCACGCTGCCTGATCGCTCGCCGGCTGGTGGAACGTGGAGTACGATTTGTACAAATCTATACCGCCAACCAACTATGGGATCACCATGGCAACATTCGAAGTAGTCTGCCAGCTGCCTGCAGGAAAGTTGATAAACCATCTGCTGCACTCCTGACCGATCTGAAGCGTCGTGGATTACTCGATTCAACCGTGGTTCATTGGGGCGGTGAGATGGGTCGTCTGCCAGTCATCCAAAACGATACCGGACCCAGCAAGATCGGGCGTGATCACAACACGTATGGATTTAGCATGTGGGTTGCCGGTGGCGGATTCCAACAGGGTTGTACCTACGGAAACACGGACGAATTCGGGCATGAGGCCGTAGAGAATATCGTGAATCACTATGATTACCATGCCACCCTGCTGCACCTGTTCGGGATTAACCCGGACCGCATGATGTACGAGCAAAATGGTCGCCAACGAAAATTGCTGGAAAAACATCCAGGCCGTATCGTCAAGGAAATCCTGGCCTGAATAAGCCAGGATACGGGTCGCTCTGCAGACTGGTATCTACCCCTGAATACCGCTAGGATGAATGTCCTGCCTGGGAGGGGAACTGCTTTCTTTCCAGTGCTTTCAAAATCATTCATGCCACTGGCTGCCAATTCATCCACAGGAGAACCATCGTGAAACTTAGCATGAAATGCCTTGCCCTTTCCGTTTTGATCGTAACCATCCCCGTCCTGGCTGTGCATGCACAGAATCAACCGCCGAAAGGGTTCACAGCGGTCTTCAATGGAAAAGATCTCAGCGGCTGGAAGGGACTGGCGGGGAAAGGTGGTAGCCCTGAAAACCGAGCCAAGATGACCCCGGAAGAACTCGCCAAGGACCAGGCAGCGGCAGACAAGTTGATGAATGCCCACTGGAGCGTCCAGGATGGCGTGTTGGTTTTTGATGGCAAAGGGAAAAGCCTCTGTACTGCCAAGGATTACCGGGACTTCGAGATGTACGTGGATTGGAAAATCAAGGAAAAGGGCGACAGCGGGATCTACCTGCGTGGTTCACCCCAGGTCCAGATCTGGGACTACAAGCTGAACAATATCGGTTCAGGTGGACTCTACAACAATAAGAAGAATCCCAGTAAACCAACGGTGTTGGCGGACAAACCTGTAGGGGAATGGAACACGTTCTACATTCGCATGATTGGTGAGCATGTTCATATCAAGCTCAATGGCAAGACGGTTGCGGATGACGTGGTGCTGGAAAACTACTGGAATCGCAAGCGACCGATTTACCCCACCGGTCAGATCGAGTTGCAGAATCATGGCAACACCCTTTACTTTCGAAACGTCTTTGTCCGGGAAATCCCCAGCGAG
The DNA here is from genome assembly GCA_036124135.1 of Planctomycetota bacterium. Taxonomy (GTDB): domain Bacteria; phylum Planctomycetota; class Planctomycetia; order Pirellulales; family Pirellulaceae; genus JAZADA01. The sequence continues at coordinate 13,166 of JAZADA010000008.1, forward strand.
GAAGCCAATATTATCCTCGCCGCCAACAAGGCAGGATTTGTCTCGGCCTTCAACGGAAAAGATCTCTCCGGATGGGCTGGCCCGGTCCAGAACTACGAGATTTTCGATGGCGCCCGCGGTTGCCAGAAAGGGACCGGGGGAACGATCTATACCCAGAATAAGTATTCTGACTTTGTAGCCCGATTCGAATTCAAACTGCCGCCCGGCGGGAATAATGGACTGGCTATTCGCTACCCAGGCAAGGGAGATACAGCCTACGTCGGTATGTGTGAATTACAGGTACTCGATTCCGAACATCCCAAGTATGCCAGGCTTGATGCTCGCCAGTACCATGGTTCTGCCTATGGCATGGTCCCTGCCCACCGCGGCTACCTGCGCCCCACGGGCGAGTGGAACTACCAGCAGGTAACCGTGAAGGGTTCCACGATCAAGGTCGAGTTGAATGGCACGACCATCCTGGATGCGGACCTGAGCAAGGTGACCGAGTTCATGGGAAAACGTCCTCATCCTGGCAAGGATAACAAGGAAGGTCATTTCGGATTTGCGGGCCACGGTGACGCTGTCCACTTTCGAAATGTATCGATCAAGCAGCTGGGCAAATAAGAAACCGGTTCAGCAGACGCCGTATCTTGATCACGGTTGAGATCCGGCGTCCGGCTGATGCCGATAATAGGTCAAGCTGCGCTGCACACCGCTGCGTCCCTGGAAGACGACCCGCTGGTGCCGGTAATGTTTCCTGAAATCATCGGATTCAGCCAGCTCCTGGTCCGAGAGAAACCAGACCACCCCTTCCCGGTCAAGATGCGTTGGGTCTGCTGTCATTCCCTCGGCAGGACCCAGGATAATCACGTCAGGACGACGCGACAAAACGTATTCGCCATCACCCTTGGCATGCCCAGGATAACGTTGCCAATGAGTTCGTATGGGCACGTTATGGCGATGGGCAATTTGCCTGTCATTCAACCCCAGCATGTCAATGAAGGCC
>JAZADA010000009.1:0-14481 GCA_036124135.1 Planctomycetota bacterium
TGGCACTCGACGCCCAGACGAAATACGCCGAAAAAGATGTAACTGCTGTTAGTCCGTCAGTGGCCCTGGAGACCAAGAAAGCGCCGGAACCGAAAAAGGAACCGGAAGCCAAGAAGGAACCAGAAGCCAAGAAACCTTAGTTGAATGGGTTGTGTTGAATATGTTGAGGAACGCCATGAACTCGAAAAAATATTTCATTCGAACGTTGGTTGCCGGGATGTTGGTGGTTACCTGTAGTTGGCTGGCAGTGCCCGTGCACGCCGTGGATCCCTCTGAACTGCTGCCGGTAGAAATTGGCAAACCAACTCGCATCGAGGTGCATCCAGGCAACATTAAACTGACGAGTTCCCGGCAATTCAGGCAACTGGTTGTTACGGCACATTATGCCAATGGACAACTCCAGGATATCACCCGGGTGGCAGAAATTGTTTCTGGTAACCCCCAGGTGGCGGAAGTAGAAAAGGGTATCGTACGACCACGTGGTGATGGTACCAGTGAACTCCTGGTTAAGGCCGGGGGACAGGAAGCGAAAGTAGCTGTGCAGGTTGCCGGTCAGAAATCGACGGAGGCCGTATCGTTTGCCTATGAAACACTGGCAGCTCTGAGCAAGCATGGATGCAATGCAGGTGCCTGTCATGGCAGCCCCAGTGGCAAGGGTGGATTCCGCCTTTCGCTGCGAGCTTTTGATGCAGCGCTCGACCAGGTTACCCTGATTCGAGAGGATTTTGGACGACGAACCAATGTCCTGGATGCCGGCGAAAGTTTGCTGCTACTGAAACCGTTGATGAAAGTGGCCCATGGTGGGGGGCGCCAGATTCGGAAAACAGACTATGCCTATGGGTTGCTGGAAAATTGGATTTCAGAAGGTTGCAAGCTCGATCCGGAGAAGCAGGCGCGTTGTGTACGGATTGAAGTGTATCCTTCCTCCGGGCGTGTTCTGCAGCGACCGGCTCATACCCAGCAACTTTCGGTATTGGCACATTATTCGGACGGCTCCATTCGGGACATCACGCCGCTGGCAGTTTATACCAGCTCGGATACCGAGGTGGCGCTCGTCGATGAAGATGGCCTGGTAGTTGGCCAGGATCGCGGTCAGGCGGCCGTGATCGTCCGTTACCTGGAATTCATCGAATCATCCTTTCTCACGTTTGTGAAAGACGTGGAAGGCTACGAGTGGGTGGATGTTCCCACGAATAATTACGTTGATCAACATGTTCACGCCAAGCTGAAACAATTGAAGTATTTGCCCTCCGAACTCTGCTCGGATGAAGAGTTTATTCGCCGTTTATACCTCGACGTGATTGGCTTCCTGCCATCGACAGAAGAGCTGGAGGCCTTCGCGCAGAATCCCGCAGCTGATAAACGATCCAAGTTGATTGACCAGCTGCTGGATCGACCGGAGCATGCAAAATTCTGGGCCTTGAAATGGGGTGACCTGATACGCCTGACAAACAGCCAGGTGGGTGGTGATGGTGTCTACAAGTACTATCGCTGGCTAGAACGATCCCTGCGAGAGAACATGCCCTACGACCAGTTTGCCGAGGAGTTATTGACAGCGACCGGGAGCACGATGAATAACCCGCCAGCAAACTTTTACCGGACTGCCGGCGATACCAACGATTGCGTGGAAACGATCTCGCAGATCTTTCTGGGTGCACGGTTGCAGTGCGCCAAGTGTCATAATCATCCTTTCGAGCGTTGGACCCAGGATAATTACTATGGCATGGCCGCCTTTTTTAATCGTGTTCAGCGAAAAAAGACCCGTCGTGCTGACGAGTTGTTCGTTTGGACTACCAATACAGGTGAGGTAACCCAGCCCCGTACCGGCAAGCAAATGAAACCGTGGTTGCCCATCGTGGGGGATGTCGAAAAGGAAACGGGCAATGATCGTCGAGAAATCTTTGCCACCTGGTTAACCGGAAAAGACAATCCCTACTTCGGAAAGATCGAGGTGAATCGGATCTGGAGTCACTTGCTGGGCCGCGGTATCGTTGATCCGCCGGATGACTTCCGTGACACGAATCCACCGAGCAATGCGGAATTGCTGGATGCGCTGGCCAAGGATTTCTCGGAACACGGTTACGATCGAAAGCACATGATGCGAGTCATTCTTAACAGTCGTGTTTACCAGATGAGTTTTCGCCCCAATTCCTTCAATGAAACAGACACCAAGTATTTTTCACACTTCCAGCCACGCTTGCTGAGTGCCGAACAGTTGCTCGACGCGATCTGTCACGTGACCAACGTGTCCGAGCAGTTTGGCTCACTACCCGCTGGAATCAAGGCCACGCAGTTACCGGCGCCCGACCTGGTGAAACACGATTTCCTGCGGATCTTTGGCCAACCAGAGCGGCAAACCGTTTGTGCCTGCGAACGGTCCACGGAATCGAATCTTGGCATGGCGATCCAGTTCTTTAATGGACCCCTGGTCTACAACAAGCTGCGAAACGAAAAGAATCGCTTCCGAGAACTTATTACAGCCAAGAAAACGGATGAGGAAATCGTGGACAGCCTGTACAAGGCTGCCGTGTGTCGTCCTCCTACCAAGACAGAAATGGAAGCCAGCTTGAAACATATCAAGTCCAAGGAAGATCGCATCCTGGCACTGGAAGATGTCTGCTGGGCAATCTTGAATACGAATGAGTTCTTGTTCCAGCACTAGTCGTTTCTTAGTTACACGTTACGTTTCGGGATGAAGTGATGAAAATTACCAGGAAGCTAAATGGTCAGTGGTGGCGAACACTCGTGCAACGCGTGGGTGGCCTGCTCGGTGTGCTAGGGATGATGACCGTGGTGCAGGCAGAAGATCCTGTCAGCTTTCGTGCGCAGATTGCACCGGTACTGATCAATAATTGCCTGGCCTGCCATGGACCCAAGAAAGCCGAGGGAGGCTACCGGGTCGATAACTACGAACGATTGCTCAGCGAGGGCGATTCCGGATCGGTCGGGGTCAAGGGAAAGGATATCGAGGCCAGCGAATTGTTTCGCCGGCTGGTGTCAGAAGACAAGGATGAACGGATGCCACTGGAATCCGAACCGCTGACCGCGGAAGAGATCGCACTGGTGAAACGCTGGATTACGGAGGGCGCCGCGAACGACGCTGCAGATCCGAAGGCACCGTTGAGCACGATTGTGCCTCCACCGGTTCACCCCGATCCCCCGGAAGCATATCCCAGCAGCTTGCCGATCACGGCACTCGTGTTCAGCCCGGATGGAAAAGAATTGCTCGTTGGCGGTTACCATGAACTGACTGTCTGGAATCCCCAGGATGGTAAGCTCGTTCGTCGCATCAAGAACATCAGCCAGCGGACCTATGCGGTTCGGTACAGCCCTGATGGAAAACAGTTGGCTGTTGGTGGCGGCGCACCTGGGCGATTGGGTGAGGCAAGATTGTTCAACATGGAAAACGGGGAATTGATCCGCGTTCTCGGGACGACTACGGACGTCGTTCTGGACGTGGCGTTCAACCCCAAGGGAGATCAGTTAGCGATCGCTTCCGCTGCCGGCGTGATCCGTATTTTCGAGGTCGCCACCGGTAAGGAAATACGCGTGATTACCAGCCATTCGGACTGGGTTATGGCGATCGCCTGGAGTGATGACGGAAAACAAATTGTTTCAGCCAGTCGTGACAAGACAGCCAAGGTGTTCGATGCAGAAAAAGGCGAGCTGGTCGTGACTTATTCAGGGCATGGACAACCGGTACGAGGCGTTGCGTTTCATCCAGAAGGAAAAGAAGTCTTTTCCAGTGGTAACGACAAAAAAATCCATCGCTGGAAAGTGGCCGACGGAAAGAAAAGTGCAGAGGTCGGTTTCGGCGGCGAAGTGTATAAACTGCAGCGGGCCGGAGAGTTTTTCGTGACGGCGTCGGCGGACAAGACGGTACGTCAGTTCGAGGCCAAGACTCACAAGGCTATCCGTAGTTATGCCGGGAATGCCGATTGGGCATTGGCCACCGCCTTTCATACCGACAGCAAGCGCATCGCCAGTGGTGGCTTTGACGGGGAAGTCCATGTCTGGAATGCCGAGGACGGTAAGCCGGTCGTCAAGTTCGTGGCCGCCCCGGGATACCAGGCTTCCAAGTAGCGGAAATAGAACCCGTACGGTATTTCTCGCGGGACGTTTTCAAGGACCGGTGATGTGGCTGAGAAGGTTGATATTGTATTCCAGGGCTCTGCGCGCGCCCCGCTCTGCTTGGCGCTGACCCATGGTGCGGGTGCAGGGATCGATTCAGATTTCATGGAAGAATGCTCCCAGGGGTTGGCAGCCAGAGGGCTGCGCGTGGCGAGATTCGAATTCCCGTACATGCAGCGTATCCGAGAGACAGGAAAAAAACGCCCCCCGGACCGTGCCCCCATCCTGTTGGAAACCTGGCAGACGGTAATTAGTCAGTTAAAACGTCGCCTGCGGGCAGGGAATAAAAAACTGGTGATCGGTGGTAAATCGATGGGTGGCCGTATTGCCAGCATGGTTGCGGACGAGGCTCAGGTCGGCGGCCTGGTCTGCCTGGGCTATCCCTTCCATCCACCAGGAAAACCGGTTGGGCAGCGCATTGAACATCTCCGCGAGATCGCATGTCCCACGTTAATCGTGCAGGGTGAACGTGATCCCTTTGGAACCCGCCGGGAGGTGGCCAGGTATCGACTGTCGAAGCAGGTTGGTCTGCACTGGTTAACCGATGGTAATCACAGCTTCCGACCGCCGAAATCCTCGACCGTGTCGCTGGAGGAAAACATGGAACAGGGGCTGGATGCGATCGCTGCATTTTGCCACGGCCTGGACGATTACTCACAATGACCGTCGAAGGGCAAACGTGGCCAGGGGATCTACCGGAAAATCGTAGCTGTTACTTGTCGGCTGACTCCTTCCTGCGGTAGGTTAGTTGTTTCACGTCGACAGCAGCGGACGATTGTAAACCCAGGGGAAATGGAACCATGCTTGAACTGTTTGGACAAATCGAAGAATCCGTGGCGGCAATACGATCGCAGTGGGACAAGACGCCACGTGCCGGAATCATCCTGGGTACCGGGCTGGGAAGTCTTGTCGAGGAGATCGAGGTAGAGGTGTCGCTTGATTACGGTGACATCCCGAATTTTCCGGTATCGACTGCAATCAGCCATCGTGGACGACTCGTTTGTGGCATGCTGGCCGGACTGCCTGTCGTGGCCATGGAAGGGCGTTTTCACATGTACGAGGGATATCCCCTCAAGCAAATCACACTGCCCGTTCGTGTGATCAAGGCCCTGGGAGCAGACTTGCTGGTCGTCTCCAATGCCTGTGGCGGCATGAATCCCCACTACGAGGCCGGTGACCTCATGGTCATCGATGATCAGATCAACCTGATGGGTGATAATCCCTTGATCGGGATCAATGACGATCGGTTGGGACCCAGGTTTCCAGATATGTGTGAGCCGTATGATCAGGCCTTGATTGCCAGGGCCCAGGAACTGGCTCGTCACGAGAATATTCCACTGCACAAGGGAGTTTTCGTGGCCGTGGCCGGCCCCAACCTGGAAACACGAGCCGAGTATCGATTCCTGAGAGGGATTGGAGCGGATGTGGTGGGTATGTCCACGGTTCCAGAGGTCATCGTGGCTGTTCATTGTGGATTGCGTGTGGTCGGTTTTTCTATCATTACCGATATGTGCCTGGCAGATGCCTTGCAACCGGCCAACGTGGAAGAGATTATCGCCACCGCTAACCGAGCCGAACCTAAGCTGCGTACCCTGGTGATGGGTGTGCTGGCCGGTGAAAAGTAGAATTCGCATGGACCAAGTCGACCTGGATCGAGCCACGGATGAAGCTGCGAGTGCGATTCAGCAACGTTGGTCGACGACTCCCGGCGTGGGCCTGATCCTGGGTACCGGGCTGGGGGGATTGGCGGATTCAATCCAATCCGATGAGATGATCGAGTACGACCAGGTTCCGAATTTCCCACGTTCCACGGCGATCGGACATCGAGGCCGCCTGGTTTGTGGTCAGTTGGAACAGGTACCGGTGATCGCCATGCAGGGTCGTTGCCACCTCTACGAGGGCTACTCGTGGGAACAGGTTACGTTGCCTGTTCGCATCATGAAAGCCCTGGGCGTCCGCTCGGTCGTGATTACCAACGCCAGTGGAGGACTCAATCCCGGGTTTCGAGCGGGGGACGTGATGGTCATGGAGGATCATATCGATCTGATGTTTTGCAGCCCCGCCGGATGGCCCGGGGATCCGGGAAAAAATCAGACGGTGATGACACGTGGTAGTCGTGGTGAAAGGAGTCGTTATGATTCGCAGGCTCGTGCCGCGGCACTGGCAGCTGCCCGCCGAATCGGTGCCAGGGCACATTCCGGCACGTACGTGGCCCTCACCGGACCAACCTATGAAACCCGTGCTGAATATCGCATGCTTCGCAAGCTCGGAGGTGATGCCGTGGGAATGTCGACAGTTCCTGAGGCGATCATGGCGACCCACCTGGAAATGCGAATACTGGCCCTTTCCATCATTACCAATGTTGCCGCCCCGGATGTGTTGGGGACAGTGAGTGGAGAGGAAGTCGTGGCGGCGGCCGAGTCTGCTGGAAGTCATGTCCAGCAGGTGATTGCTGAAGTATTACCGCAGATGGATTAGCGATCCATGCCCTGGTTCGCACATGCCAGGTAGCCCTGTTCGTCGATGACCTCGAAAATATAACCATTCGGATCACGGAAGAAAAAGCGTTCGAACGGGGTCTCACGTTGAGGATCAATCAAATCTGCACCGTTTTCCGCCAAGCGTTGCTTGAGGTTGGGGAAATCATTTCCAGCATGAAAGATGGCGACATGGCGGCCAAATTCTGCTTCATGCGCAGATGGTTCGAAATCGTCAATCTCGAGCAAATGAATTTCCTGCCCAGGCCCGATCTGCAACCAGGCACCTTTCATATCAATGTTGCCTGGACGTGTTAATGGCTCCCAGCCAAGCGTCTTGTTAAGGAAGGATACCGTCGCTGTTACGTCTCGCGTCGCCATGGTCAGATGAGCAAACGTCATGGGTATTTCTCCGGCAGGCTGGGTTGATAGCAATCCAGCCTGTTTTACCACGAGGTAAGATTCGTGGCCAGCAACGTCCCCGGAAACCACGAGCATTGATCCCGCAGCGTGGACCCTCTACGATGCCGTCATACGATCATCGACGCAGATGGAGATACCATGAATACAGAGACAACCGAACAGGTGCCGGCTGATAATCGCTGGAAACCGTTGACCGTCATCCAGCGCCGCGTGCTGGGTGTGCTGGTCGAAAAAGCCAAGACCACACCGGATGCTTACCCGCTGACTCTCAATGCGCTCACCAATGGTTGCAATCAGAAAAGCAACCGACAGCCGAAAATGGAATGTGAAACCCACGAGGTAGAAGAGGGTCTCGATGAACTCCGGGAACTGGGAGTCGTTACGGAAATCTGGGGTAGTGGACGTGTGCCCAAGTATCGACACGATGCGTATGACTGGCTGGGGGTCGACAAGCAGGAGATGGCGGTCATGGTGGAACTGTTACTACGCGGGGAACAGACCGTGGGTGAATTGCGAGGGCGGGCAGCTCGCATGGAACCGATCGCTGATTTGGCCGCTCTTCAGCCGCTGCTGGTGTCCTTGCAGGAACGTGGACTCGTGATTTCGCTGACCCCGGCTGGACGTGGCCAGGTCGTCACGCATGGACTCTACCAGGAAGCTGAACAAGCGGAGATTCAGAACCAATTCGAGGGAATGTCAGCCAAGCCCGTTGCCCAGCCAGAACAGGTGCCGGAAACTGTCCAGATTGCTCCGCCCCGAACGGCCGTGACATTGGATATGTATAGTGAGCTACAAGTCGAACTGGCTGAAGTGGAAGCCGAGGTCAGTCGACTGCGTGCACGTATCGAGCAACTGGAAGCAGCCTTACCCCAGGACCCTGGCTCGCAGCCTTAACGCTCCGTCCATCTCCATCCGACGGGCGTCTGTAATTCCTGTTCAGCCAGCTTGGCCCAGGGAGTTCCTGGATGGTCCTGGATCACACGCTGGAGATAAGTTTGTGCTCTTCCGGACAGTTTTTTCAAGGTACTTCCCGCATCAATCGTATTGGCCGGTTCCAGTATCCAGTGGGTGCTACCTTCTTTTTCAAAGCTCCGACCCCGCTTCAGAACAGCCAGGATGGCGTTATAGCCCTCGATACGAACCTTGGCGGCAATCGCCCGGCCCATGGCCAGGTCGTAACCTGCTTGCCAGCGAGGAAGCGTGAGTCGTGTGCGGTCCGTTTCCCCTTTCTTGAGAATTTCATAGAGCGTATTGATTTCCGGTTCCAGTCGGGCTGCAGCCAGTTGAGCCCTCGTGACATCCTTGTTTAACTGGGCTTCACTCTTGTAGGCAAATTCGGTTACCGGGTTGGTCAGGATCTGGCGACGACCGAGTTGAGCTGCATCATGCAGGGCATGACAGGCGGCGTTCTGATCAAGGATTTCCTGGTAGCGAGTTCCCGATACGTAATCGGGCGTGTAACGTTGCATCAAGGCGCTATCGTACGAGCCAATCAGCGAGGATCCCGTGCGACCAAATGGACCACGTAACATTTCCGGACTATAACCCGCCAGTTTAACGACCAGGTACGATCCACCCGTGGACCTGGCCAGGTATTCCCAGGCGAATGGTCCAAACCCGCTATGTACCCGGTCCCAGCCAAAGCTGCTGCCCCAGCGATCGAGAACGATTCGTTCTGAATATCGAGATTCAGGGCCCTGCAGAATGGGCTCCCAGGTTCCATCAGGTTTAAAATCAAGGGGTGCCTCGGTACTGGGGTGAACGACCGCGTTTCTTCCCAGCGGTGCTGGTGTCCCAATGACGTAGACAGGGATTGCATACTTGACCAGTTTCTTGATCAGTGGATCAACCTGTTGCTGGTCATCACCTGCTTCATCGGTCACGACAATCACGATCACCTCGCGCTGTTTCTTCGTGCGAAAATCCAGGTATCGGTCAAGGACATCCTGGATGGCCGAGAACCCGTTCTCGCGGCCGGAAGCATCGACGGCAATGGATTCCATCGCCGTGGCCACCTTGCTCCCCTCACCGGTCGGTGATGCCAACAGGTAATCGGTGGTTTTCCCGAAGGTAACCACGCTGCTCAGTAATCGATCTTCCTGGTCAGGATCGCCGGCCCGGGTCCTGGGATCGAGATAGTAATCTCGCAAGTGCCCGGTCACATTGTCTACCAGGGGACTGGCGCTGCGCGAGCGGTCCAGCAGCCAGATTACCAGGGTGGGACCAAACGTGACCGAGTCATCGATCAGTGAAATGATCTTCATGGTTTCTGGCAGGTAAATTCCCTGGTGCGTAGGTTGGTAACCAGTGACCAGGGAAGGTCGAGATTTCCGCGCGACGGCAGTTCGCGGTTTACGGGTCTGGGCGGCTTTCCGCTGCTTGTGACCACCGGCGGGTTTCTCATCGCCAGGTGGGACCGGGGAGTTATTACATCCGCCGGCCAGCAGTATTGCCATGACGGCCAGAATAACAGGATAACGAGGAGTGAACACGTGACATTCTCGCGTTGAGACGGTTCCCGGAAAGAAGGTTTCAGCGACTTGTCATCATTGTAGCGTAGAATCGATAAAAAGTATCTTGCCCGCTTGCCGGTTGCATTGCGAGGTGCCGCGACTCACAATAAGAATATCGAGAGAAGTGGCCTTGCGAGGCCCTTGAAAATGAATGGTTTCTGCGGCTGAAAGTTCCGGGAGTTTCGGATCGTTAAGACGCAATCACGAGAAGGAAATACCTGATGAATACCAGAATCCAGAAAATGCTTTGCCTGGCATTGACGATTATCCTGACCACGTCCTGGGCCCAGGCGAAGGGCCCCAAGATCTCCGAACCGTCGAAGGTCGACAAAGATTATGCCATCCAGGGTGAATATAGTGGAATGCTCGAGGCTGATGGAGACAAGGCCAAGCTAGGTGTCCAGGTGATCGCCCAGGGGCAGGGGAAATTCCAGGCAGTCGTTTACAAGGGCGGACTTCCGGGTGATGGTTGGGACCAGGAAAAGGATCTGGAACGAATCAACGCAACTCTTGAGAATGGCCAAGTGGTCTTCAAGGCCAAGGAGGGTACCGGCATCGTGAAGGCAGGTAAGATGCATGTCACGGACCTAGACAACCAGCCGGTAGGAGTCCTGAAGCGGGTAGTTCGAACCAGTTCGACCCTTGGCAAAAAACCACCCAAGGGAGCCACGGTATTGTTTGATGGTTCAAATGTGAATGGCTGGAAAAAGGGGCGCATGACGGCCGACAAGCTGCTCATGGAAGGAACGACAAGTACGGAGACTTTTCAGGATCATCACCTGCACATTGAATTTCGCTTGCCCTATCAACCGGAAGATCGTGGCCAGGGCCGTGGTAATAGTGGTATTTATGTCCAGGGTCGATACGAAGTGCAAATGCTGGATTCTTTTGGGCTGGCCGGGAAACAGAATGAATGTGGTGGACTTTATAGCGTGAAAGATCCCGACCTGAACATGTGTTATCCACCACTGCAATGGCAAACGTATGACATCCAGTACACGGCTGCGAAATTTGATGACCAGGGCAAGCTGACGAAGCATCCCAGGGTCACGGTGAAACATAATGGAGTCGTGATTCATAATGATGTGGAATTACCCGGTAATCGTTCCACGACCGCTGCACCTTCCAAGCCAGGCCCAGAAGCTGGACCGATCTACCTGCAAAACCATGGATGCCCGATGCGGTACCGCAATATCTGGGCAGTCAAGGCAAGCGGGTCCGGTGGTTGATCCTGGTCCGGTTGACCGTGGAGGTTGCACATTACCGAGTCCCTGAAGATACGCGTGGAACTGTACGGAATTCCTCGCCAACGAGCTGGCACTGAATTGATGTGTGTCACGGCGGGTCCGGAAGGGATTCGGTTGCGCGATATTTTCGCAGAACTGACCCGGCAGTCTCCCGACCTGGCCGACGCTTGTTTTGACCAGGGAGCCTTGAAGACCGAGTATCTTGCCAGCATCGATGGGGAGACGTTTGTTACCGATCCCCAGGTCCTGGTGATGCCAGGCCAATCGCTTCTGCTTTTTTCTGCGGATGCCGGGGGTTAAACCATCGAATATCCAGTAACCCAGTACGGTGCCGCATGTCCGTAGAAGACACCTCGGAATCTGCCTTTGGCAATCATGGCCGATACTTACGGATCGATGTGGGCTCAGCGACCACCCGCTCCGAGACCATTGATGAGCAGGAGCTGCGCAAGTTCCTGGGAGGCAGTGGACTCGGTACCTACCTGTTGTTACGAGAAAATGCAGCCGAGATTGATCCGTTGGCTCCCGAGGCCATCCTGGCTTTCGTGTTCAGTCCGCTTGTTGGTAGTCCCCTGACCACGTCGGCCAAGTTCGCCGTCGTCAGCAAGAGTCCATTGACGAATCGCCTGAATGATTCGCTAGCCAGCAGCCGATTTGCGCTGGAAGGAAAAAAGACCGGTTACGATGCGATCCTGATTACCGGCAAGGCAGCGCAACCATCGGTCGTGTTGATCACGGATGACCAGGTTCGCGTGGAACCAGTCGATGGCCTGTGGGGACTTTCTTGTCCGGATACCGAGCAGTTATTGAGGCAGCAATATGGGCCCGATTACCAGGCAGCCGTCATTGGGCCCGCCGGCGAAAAGCAGGTGCGCTACGCCACGATTTCACATGACGGCCGACATGCCGGTCGAGGTGGTAGCGGTGCTGTCCTGGGATCCAAGAACATCAAGGCCGTACTGGTCCAGGGAAGTCAGCGAACCACGTGGTCGCAACCCGGGCAACTGGTGGAACGAGCCAGGGAATTGTCAGAGAAGTCGTTCGGTCCAGCCACGGCGAAATACCGGGAACTGGGGACGGCTGCTAACCTGCTGCTGTTGAATCGTTTGAATGCCTTGCCCACGCGAAATTTCCGACAGGGCAGCTTCGATGAGGCCGTGGAATTATCCCCGGAGAAAATGAATGTGACACGGGATAAAACCCGTGCCTCCTGTGCCGCCTGTACGATTGGATGCGAGCATATTTACGGGCTGTCTACGAAGAGCGCGGCAGCTGGAGAGAAACGTCAAGGGACACGATTGGAATATGAAAACCTGTTTGCCCTGGGATCTCTTTGTGGTATCGGTGATGCTGACTACGTGCTGAAAGCCTCTCGGCTCTGTGATGAACTTGGACTCGATACGATCAGTGCAGGAGGTACCATCGCATTCGCAATGGAATGTGTGGAACGGGGTCTGTGGGATGTTCCCTGGTTGCAGTTCGGTGATGGTGAGGCGCTGTTGAAGGCGATTACATGGATCGGTCAACGGCGAGATGTGGGTGACTTCATGGCCGAGGGTAGTCGTCGCCTGGCAGAAGAAATTGGTCATGACACCATTCGCTTCGCCCCCCAGGTCAAGGGACTGGAAATCCCTGGCTACGAACCGCGGGCCCTGCAGACCATGGGACTTGGATTCGCCGTGGCGTCTCGAGGCGCCGACCACAATCGGAGTAGCGCCTATGAAATTGATATCGCGGAAGGATCACAGCGGCATCATCTCCAACCCGACGCTGCCACGGGAGCAGCAGAAACAGAAAATCGTGCCGCGATCATGGATTCATTGATTCTCTGCAAGTTCCTGCGAGGCGTGTTCGAAAACTTTTACCAGGAATCAGCGGAAATGTTGGAAATGGTGACTGGCTGGAAGATCAACGCCGAGGAACTGGAAGAAACAGCCCGGCGGATCGTCACTGCCAGGAAATGGTTTAATATCAGGGCTGGCTGGCAACCTGCGGAAGATACCCTCCCGGACCGGTTTTTTAGCGAATCGTTGGCGGATGATGACCGGGCACGAATGTCGCGGGCCGATTTACAGGAGTCGATTCGAACTTATTACCGCCACCGAGGGTGGTCCGACGAGGGTTGGATCCAGGAGGATCATCTCCAGCGACTGGGAATTGATCCGTCAGAAGCACAGAATCCTTGATGTAGTCCCCCAGAAGACGCCAGCTTACCAGCAGGGCATGGGAAACTGGGAAAGGGGTGAAGTGCAGTCCGGGCAGGTGCCGAAATGGACAGAAGAGGATTATGCATAACGGGTTATCTCCTGCGGTCTCGTGCGTCAAACAGGATGGTTCAATATCGTGTCAGATATGTTTGTGTTAATTCCCGGGCGCACCAGTAAGCAGGGTGTGGGAATTAGCGAGGGAAAATTCGGAGATACTTACCAGAGTGAGACCACCACGCTGCTCGTGGCTCCGGAAGACATGGAGCGTTTAAGCCTGCAGGCGGGGAATCGGGTGCGATTAACGAGTGAACACGGCCAGGTAGAAGTCGCAATTATGCCGGCTAAAGCTGGAGAATTGCCTTCCGGGTTGCTGTTTATCGCTTATGGTGATATTTCCAGTCGCCTGATGGGTGGAGATACTCATGGATCTGGGATGCCCACAAGCAAAGGTTTGGATGTACAATTAGAGTTGGTCACGTAATCGGTTGTTCGAGAACCTGGCCAGAGAACTGGAGGATTTTCATTCCTCCCGTCGTTACTGAAACAGTGCAAGTTCAGCAGGCACTTTTAGCCATGCTGAGCGTTTCAGTGACGAGAAGGTTGCCGCACGAAAAATGATGAGTGCTTGCCATGGCAACGGTATCCCCCGATTCTTCGGAATCGCCCCTCAAGATTGTTGAAGATGCTACCTGTACGTTCTGTGGATGTGTTTGTGATGACATCGACCTGACGGTGGATGGCAATCACATCGTGGAGGCGAAACGAGCCTGTGTCCTGGGCAAGGCCTGGTTCCTGAACCACGAAATTGAAGATCGTCCTTCCTGCCTGATCCAGGGTAAACCAGCTGGTGTGGACGAGGGTATCCGCGAGGCGGCACGTATCCTTGCCGAGTCGCGTTACCCACTTATTTATGGGCTCAGTGATACCACCTCGGAATCCCAGCGAGTGGCAGTTGGAATTGCTGACTGGATCGGTGCCAATGTCGATACCACGACCAGCGTTTGCCATGGCCCGTCCGGAATGGCTTTCCAGGGAGTAGGTGAAGTGACCTGTTCACTGGGGGAAGTTCGTAATCGGGGTGACCTGATTATTTTCTGGGGTTCCAACCCGGCAGAAAGTCACCCGCGACACTTTACGAAATACAGCTTGATGCCCAAGGGAATGTTTGTCCCCAACGGGCGCAAGGATCGCACCTGTGTGATTGTGGATGTTCGCAAAACGAAATCTGCCAAGGCAGCCGATCTGTTTATCCAGGTCAAGCCCCGAAAGGATTTCGAAGGGCTTTGGACACTCAGGGCACTGGCCCAGGGAATCGAACTGGATGCCGAACGCGTGGAAGAGGAAACCGGTCAGCCACTGGCAGTTTGGCAGGATCTTATGGACCGCATGAAGGCCGCTCGGTTTGGCGTTATCTTTTTTGGCATGGGGCTGACCATGACACGTGGAAAACATGCCAACAGTGAAGCGCTGCTGGCCCTGACAC
>JAZADA010000010.1:0-26499 GCA_036124135.1 Planctomycetota bacterium
ATTGCCTGTACCATGATTCGGGTTATCCACCCGGAAGAACGGGAACACTTTGATTTTCATATCGCGGAGATTTACGTCGATACGAAACGACAGGTTCCCCTGCGATACTGCGCCTATGACTGGCCCGAAAAAGCAGGAGATGATCCTTTGATGACCGAGGAATACTTCTACCGGGACCTAAAACTGAACGTGAAACTGGCGGATGATGTCTTTGACCCTGACAATCCCGCCTATAACTATCCCTGATCGCTGCCAGTCTCAGGCCACGCGGTGCAGGAGCGGTTTGCCGTCCAGGCCTGCCCAGAGGTTTTCCACTGAAATCTCTGCCATCCGCTGCCGGGTTTGCTCCGTGGCACTACCCAGGTGGGGCGCAATGGTAACATTATCCAGTTTCAACAGGGGATGATCTCGTGGCAATGGTTCCGGATCCGTAACATCCAGCCCGGCTGCATAGATCTCTCCCTGCTGCAGGGCGCTGGTGAGTGCATCGGTATCCACCACGCCACCACGGGCCACGTTCACCAGGATGGCTGTCGACTTCATTAACTGCAATTCATGCGCACCAATCAACTTCTCGGTAACCGCTGATAACGGCAGGCTTAAAACCACGTAATCCGATTGCTTTAACAGCGACTCGAAATCGACATAGTTGACATCCACGTCCGCCGGCAAATCAGTCCGCTCGTTGCGATTGTGGTAAAGCACCTTCATATCAAAGCCCAGTGCACGCCGTGCAATCTGCCAGCCAATCCGTCCCAGTCCCACGATACCTATCACCGTACTGTGCGCTTCACGTCCCAGCATGTATCCCGGATCATAGTGCGTGAATTCAGGACTGCGGGAAAATCGATCCCCTTCGATTAATCGCCGTGCAGCAGCCAACAACAAGGTCATGGCCATATCCGCGGTCGCACCGTTTAGCACGTCCGGTGTGTTACCAACCGGAATCCCACGCTCCTGGGCATCTGCCAGGTTGATATGATCGACTCCCACTCCATAGTTGCTAATGATTTTCAAACCAGGAAGGCCGTCCATCATGGCCCCGGTCACTGCCTCGTGCCCATAGGTATAGATACCATCCACTGGCGTATCGCTGCCCGCGACGGCTACATCCCAGGGCAATAATTCCAGTCGGTCTCCCATGAGTTGCTCGATCGCTTCGGCCAGCGGACCATCCGCTACGACACGCGGTTTCCCGGTCGTTGTTGCACTCATCGTTTTTCCCCTGCTTCATTTCTAAACATGATCAATCTCTCGCAAGTAGGCCGCGGCCTTGACGATTTCCGGGTCGACCTGCCTGTCCGGATCCAGGCTCTTGAACATCGTAATCTCTTGAGGTCGAGACTCAAAATCCATCTCGAGCGAAACCTCTTCCAGGAAGGGCAACCAACCACGAATACAACTTACTGGCTGCTGGCCCGCCGCTTGCAGGATGGCAGCTAACATATCCTCCAGGTTCGTCGCTCCCGGCTGAGCAAGTCCCCAGTCCTGGATCACCCAGCTGTCTCCCTCGACATGCAATCGCACATAACCATGCGATTGACCCTCTGGATCCGCCAGTACAAAAAAACTGTCCGTGGCAAACTTTTTCAACATGTATTGCCAGTAAGCATCATCACGAACTAACCATACCGACAGATTGCGTTGGGAGTCCTCGTACCATTGTCGCAGGCTGGATAGATGCTGATGCGGGTCGATCGGCTGCAAGCTCCAACGTGTTCCTTTGATTTCGCGGTCCGCCAGGACCGGGATTGTTAGTTCCCAGCTGTCACAGCGTTGATAGCCGAAACGCCCATAGTAATCCGCATCGATATCAGAGAATAAACCGCTTACGCAAACACCCTGTTGACGCTCTTGCTCTTCGACCCAGGCCAGTAATCGAGGGGCATACCCATGCCCTCGATAATCGGGCAACGTATGCACAGCACCGATCAGGATCGCCGCAACCTGTTCACCCTGCCAGCACAGCTGGATCGGGTAACAACCGAGCGAAACAACGACCCTCCCATCCAGGCAACCAACACACCAGCGAGCCCGGTTATGTTGTGGCGACGACCGGCGCCACTCCAGGTGTTCCTCCAACGTGCGCCCACCACTCCAGAATTCATGCACATTGCGGTAAGCCGCCTGTTGTTGATCCGGGTTGGCATAGGTACAGACCAGTTGCTCGGTCATGGTCGCAGTTCCATCTCACTTGATTTTCCAGGATTCATCAAAGAATCCATTGGCAACAATCTTCCCCGGCAAAAGGGCGTCGGGCAACTGTCTCAGGTCGACAATAGACCAGTCCGGTAGCTTGGGATTCTGCAGCGAATTCGTCCGATCATGTCCCTCACGATGCGTGGGGCCACTGTTGAGTACCACGTATTTATTAGGACTCCAGGGGCTGGGATAGACCAGGACCGGAACATGGTGGCTGGCTGGATAGTCCTTTCCATTCCAGCTTACGTTCTTGTTGTTCCAGCGAAACGATTTGCGGGAACCACCGACAGCCAGTTCCTGGCTGCCATCACCCAGGGCCCGGATCCATCGGTTCGAGGAGGGATCACCCCAAAGGATCACGTGATTGTTCTGGAAATCCTTCGCATTCACTTCCTTGTCTGACTTTATCCGCAGTTCCCCCCGGTAGAGCGCCCGCCACCGTTGCTGAAAATGCTGCAACTCGAAATCAACCCAACGTTGTACGGCCGGGTGAGACGACTTGCCGGATGGAGTTACCACCAGGAACCGCTCGTAGAAGACATCATCAATAGGACCCTGTAATCCTGGCTTCTTGCGCAGGCCCGTGGCCGCAGCTTCCCTGGCAGACCAGGCCCATTTTCCCCCGTTATTCTCCAGGTAGATGGTTTTGGTAACACCCGCTGGCGCCTGCAACTGCTGCCCGTCCACCTGGACCAGCAGGTCTCCGGTGGCAACGCCAGGTGTTAACTGCAGTCGGGTTACATTGCGTGTTTTCACATCGAGCTGCTTGTCACCTTCCTGCAGTACAGCGTCGACCCGGGTATCGACCCAGTGTCGCTTCAACCCGGTCACCTGGACCCAGTACAGGCGACTGTAACGCAATGTCCGTGTCTGCAAATGAACCTCGCGACGCAATCCTGGAGAACCAGCCTGGACTGCCTGGCCCATGCGTTTCATGATTTCCTTGAGAGAATCGGGATGATACCTGTGTCCCATCTTGGGCCCGATGATATGCGGCAGAGTCCGGCCCTGGTCCAGGAACGCTTTTTCCATGACCCGGGCGGCCTGGATTTGCTTATCGACTTCGCCGCTATAGGCCACGACCGGAATATTGAACAGGTTACGCACGTAATTCGGCACATCGTACAAGCCCCACAATTGTTGAACGTATGCCGGAGGATAGTTCTCCGGTTTCATCTTGTTGTACTGGGCCGTTTCCGCGAACCCGGCACCAGGGCTCATGGCAACCCACTGGTCTGCATAGTGAGCACCCACGTGCCAGGCACCAGCACCTCCCATGGAAAATCCCATCAACACCACGCGTTCCGGGTCAATCGGATAGTTTTCCAGTACGTGTCGTGTCGCCTCCAGCACATCGATTTCACCCGCCGACTTGAAACCCATGCAGTGTCTTCCAAACGGATGTAAAACGATGGCGCCAGGCGGAACCACCTTGCCTGCGCGATTCTGTCGCTGGTCCACGAAATGCAGATCCGTCGTCTTATCACCGCGCCCGTGTAACCAGACGTACAGCGGGACACGTTTACCCGCGGGCAGGTCCACAGGGATTTCCAACCCATAAGGCTGCACCGAGTCATCGATACTGGAAACATAACCCCGCACGACCAGCCCGGTCTGCGACGTCCATGGATGCTTGTTCTTTTCCAGTTGCTGCAATCGTTCCCTGGCATGTTTCAGTGCTTTCTCAGCCTTGGCACCATCCTTGGGAGAGTAGAACTCACCATGTGCCAGGGCCAGCGCAACGGCCTTAGTAAACACCTCCACGTCGGCAGACCAGGCTCCTGGTCCGCGGGCCCCCTGGCTAGTCTGGAAATCTGCCAGTTGCTGTTGGATCTCCTTCAGTTGCCGGACCAATGTCGACCGTTGATCCTGGTCCAGCTTGATTCCGGCCGGGGGGATCCGTCGTGCAACCGGCGGGATAGCTTGCAGTACGGCCGCTTTTTTCTTGAGTCGCGCACCCGTCTGGCGATGGAACCCATCGGGACGAATTTCATCAGCAACGACGTCACCCGTTCGTTTTACCCACTGATCCAGTTCTCCCTGCAATCGCTCGAGAATCGCCTGGTGCGAGAAAGAGGCTACGATATTTTCCAGGCAATGCGGATCCGCCTGGGTGTCATAGAGCTCCTCGCGAGGACGTGGCTCCAGGAAGCACCCTTGTTGATCTGCGTTCAACGTCCCGGCAGGATGCATCTTTAACATCGCCCGGTAAGTCAGGCTGCGAACCGCATCGGCCGGGGGTGTCCCGGGAAACTGGGGATAGGAATTACGGATGTAAAGGTAACGCGTATCCCGGGCACTCCGTTCATGGGCCGAGTAATCGTGCCAGTTGTGTTCCGAGAAGACATGATCTCGCACCTTCCGCGTGACATCATCCAGCGTTGGCACGAACGACTTTCCCTGGAAGGTTGCCGATTTACCCCCCGCCAGCTCCATGATCGTACTCGCAATATCCACCGAGCTGACCAGGTTGGCATTGATCGACCCGGCTTTCACGCGAGCAGGCCAACGAACGATAAAAGGTGTTTTGACACCACTGTCATAGATGGTTGTCTTGCAGCGAGGAAAGGGGCGTCCGTTGTCCGACATGTAGAGAACAAACGTGTTCTTATCGACACCCTGTTTCCTGAGCTCTGCCATGACCTTCCCCACGTAACTGTCCAGGCGACTCACCTCGTCGTAATACAATGCCAGGTCCTTGCGCGTGTCAGGAACATCCGGAAGGTACGGAGGTACAATCACATCTTTGTTCTTATGCGGCCGGGGGATCGCACCTGCCTGGTAATCGCGGTGCGCATCGCTGGCAGCCAACCAGAGAAAGAACGGTTTATCCCTCGGCCTTTCCTTGAGAACCGTGACCCATTGTTCACAACCACTGGGCCGTCCCCCTTCAATCCGATCAAAGGCAGCCTTGGCAGTATTGCCCAGGTGCCACTTGCCAGCAGCAGCCGTGTAATACCCGCGCTTTTTCAGCAAACCAGGGAACATCACCTGGCTGGCCGGCAACGGCTGATGAAGCTCACCAGCACCCGTGCTGTGTGGATAGCGGCCCGTCATAATGCTGCAACGACTGGGACTGCACGAACTGATCGAAAGGAAAGCCGCATCAAATCGCATACCCTCACGAGCCAGCTGATCCGTGTGGGGCGTTTGAATATGAGGATGACCATAGGATCCGTGATCATTCCAGGCAACATCATCGCCAATCATGATGATAAAATTGGGCGCTGCGGCTGCCGCGACCTGGCTGACCATGGCCCCGATCAAAATGATCGTACCCAGCACTTGTCGTGCAACTCGCCTGTTTTTCCATCCACTGCTACCCATCTTCGCTCCCCCCTGCAACAAAGTACCTCGACCTGGCTACCTTTCCTTTCAGGTAAAGTGAGCCCTCTAGTCGACCAGTATAGGCCAAGCTGATTCCCTGATTCCACCAGTGGGATAGATTATCCCTCTCCCCGGCAGGAAGCAGCGAGTTGATTCGCATCAAAAAACCGCCATACTATCGATGCTGCCCGACCGCAGCGATATTTCCACCCAGGTCGTCAACCATGGAGAATCCCTCATGTTTCGCCTCACCTCGATCCTGCTCGCCTGTTGTTTTTCCGCCACGGTCATCCAGGCTGCTGAGCCCTTGCCTGGCACCAGCCCGCTAAAATGGGATGGCGACATTGCTTCTCGCATGATCGACGGCGTCGATAAGTTCCTGTTAAACGAACTGGCCAAATCCGCCGGCACACGTGGTAAACACTGGCAACGCGATCTGTCCTCAGCAGATGCCTATGAAAAGTCAGTTCAACCCAACCGGGACCGCCTGGCTCACATCCTGGGTGTGCGCGATCAACGCAAGTCATTCAAGGGCCTGGAATTCGTCGCCAGTACAGCTCAACCCGCCCTGGTAGGTACTGGCCCAGGATACAAGGTATTTCACGTGCGTTGGCCCACGATTCGCGATCTCCACGGGGAAGGATTGCTGCTGGTCCCAGCCAAGTCAAACGGCGCCGACATCATTGCCATCCCGGACGCCGACCACTCCCCGGAGATGATCGCCGGCCTGGTCGAGGGAGTACCCGCAGAGGCCCAGTATGCCAGACGACTGGTCGAAAACGGCTGTCGCGTACTGGTTCCCACGTTGATCAGCCGCAAGCTCGAGAAACGCAACGGACGTGCCCTGCTCAGCAGCCGCGAGTTTATTTACCGCAGTGCCTATGAACTGGGACGACATCTGATTGGATACGAGATCCAGCAGGTACTCGCCGGGGTCGACTGGTTCAGCCAGGAGGCTGGAGAAAAAGATGCGCACATTGGCGTTATCGGCTGGGGTGAAGGAGCCTTGATTGGTTTTTACAGCGCGGCTATCGACCGTCGCATTGATGCCGTTTGTGTCAGTGGTTATTTCGACTCGCGCGACAACATCTGGCAAGAACCGCTGTCACGTAATGTTTTTGGGTTACTGGACCAGTTCGGGGATGCCGAGATTGCCACGCTCGTGGCACCGCGAACCTGCATCGTCGAAATGTGTCGCGGTCCGGAAGTAACATTACCGAGTAGTGGCGGAGGACCGGCCAGGCTAAGCAGCCCCTCGGTTTACAGTGCCGGGCCGGAGCTGGAACGCGCCAGCAACCTGCTGGAAAGCAAGAAAGAACTGGCTCGCTTCTCCAGCGTGGCCAGTGGTGGCGGCGCAGGCCTTGCAGGCTCACCCGCAGCATTAAAGGCATTACTCAAGGCACTGGGAATCGATCGTGAACTGGTCGCGAACCAGGCAGGTCCAAAACACCTGGCAACGGAATTTAATCCCGAGGACCGACAACGTCGACTGATGCATGCAATGGATCGTCATAACCAATGGTTGCTGCGAGAAAGCCCTTTCGTACGCAAGGCGCTCTTCAGGAAGCGAGACACATCCTCCGTGGAAAAGTTCGAGGCCAGCAACGAGGCGTTTCGTGACATGTTTCGCCACGAGGTGATTGGACACTATGACCAACCTCTACTGCCATTCAAAACACGATCTCGGCAAATCGCCGAATCCGATCAGTGGACGCGCTACGAGGTCGTACTCGATGTCTTCCCGGATGTTTTTGCCTACGGTATCTACACGGTTCCCAAGGGGATCAAGCCGAACGAGAAACGCCCCGTGGTGGTCTGCCAGCATGGCCTGGAGGGTCGTCCGCAGAGTGTCATTGGCAAGGAACAATTCCAGTACTACAGTGCCTTTGCCACCAAGCTGGCCGAACGTGGATTCATTACCTTTGCACCCCAGAACATTTACATTTTCAAGGATCGCTTTCGAACCCTGCAACGAAAAAGTTATGCCATCAAGAAAACGCTGTTTTCAATCATGGTTCCCCAGCACCAGCAGATCGTAAACTGGCTCAAATCGCAGCCCCAGGTGGACGAATCTCGAATCGCTTTCTATGGACTCAGCTATGGAGGCAAGTCCGCGATGCGAATTCCCGCGCTGGTTACCGATTACTGCCTCTCGATCTGCTCAGCTGATTTCAATGAATGGGTTCGCAAGAATGCCTCTACTCGACACAACTTCAGCTACGTCTGGACAGGCGAGTACGAGATCTTCGAGTGGGACCTCGGGAGCACGTTCAACTACGCGGAAATGGCATCGCTGATCTGCCCACGACCCTTCATGGTAGAACGAGGGCACTTTGACGGGGTTGGTGAAGACGAGTGGGTAGCCTACGAGTTTGCCAAGGTGCGGAACCTGTACCAGGCCAGGCTGAAGATCGGGGATCAATGTGAAATCGAGTGGTTTGACGGACCTCACACGATCAATGCCAAGGGGACTTTTAGCTTCCTGCACAAGCACCTCAACTGGCCCGCACCTGGCAAGTAGCCCAGGCCGATTAGCAATCAACAAGAACAGCCCGGTTGCGAATCAACAGTTCGCAACCGGGCTGTTCTATTCTTGAAAAGACGGCCTGAGTGTTGCTAGCTATTTCTTCTCAACAACCCAGATGTTGCGAAAAACAACCGGGTTTCCATGACCCTGCAGGTAAAGCAGGCCGGGGCTATCGGCTTCCGGATGCTTGCCCGGGGTTCCGTGCGGCAGTTCCAGGTCATCATGAATCACGACTCCATTATGGCGAATCGTAACGCGGGCATTCTTGGTCTTCTTACCGCCCTCGTAAACCGCTGCCGTGAAATCGTAGTCATAGGTCTGCCAGGTCAAGGGAGGAAAGCACATGTTAACCTTAGGCTCGGAAATGGAATAAATTCCGCCGCACTCATTGTTCTTTCCTTCCAGTCCAAACGAATCCAGGACCTGGACCTCGTACCGTCCCTGGATATACATGCCGCTGTTGCCACGACCCTGGCCACGTGCATGGGGCAGGAAAGGCGTACGAAATTCAAGGTGCAAGCTGTGATCCCCAAACTTCTGCTTCGACTCGCAGTCATGCCTTAGCAGCTTGTCCATGACGATCTGTCCCTTGACGAAGTTATCCGCTGATTTACCGTCAAACAGAACCGTCGCTCCCTTGGGAGGCTTGGCTCCGAGCGTGGAGCTCTTGCGAACGACTTTCTTGATCGCGCCGACCGCTTTCGCGTCAAGCGTGATCGTTGCTTCACCGTTCTTGATCGTCACCACGACCGGATCATCAGGATCTTTCAGCGTGGTCACGTCACCCTGCCGGGTACCTTCCACGATCTCGGTTTTATCGCCGCGTTTCCAGCCTTCGCCTGGCAGTCCACCCATGGTTGCCACGCCACGAAATTTTCCGTCGCCCAGGGCAATCACCTGGATACCCAGCTTGCCGAGATCCGGCAGCGTCCCCACGTATTCACCCTGGACCGCGTAATCCGCTCCAGCCTTGGCCGGATCCACGACCACGACTTTTTTCTGCTGGGCGGCCGCGGTCAGACACGTGAAACCCGTCAGGCAGGCCAGGCCCAGGAATACAAAATATTTCGACATGATGTTCTCCATTGATACTGCTGTGAATCTTAAACAACCCGTGGTTGAATCTTGCTAAACAGGAGCGGCCATTGTGGCCTCCCCGGCAGTCCGAAGCAAGCATTTACCCGGCAAAATGGCCTGCAATTTTAATCCGCGTGCGCTTGTCCCGTGCCAAGCGCACGTGGTAGCCTGCTGCTACTCATGGAACCAAATCACACCCGAGAGAAATCAACCATGCAAGAGAAAACACGGCTTCTCGGCCTGCTGATAATACTAATCGCAGCCCCCTGTTCACTGGACGCTGCAGAAAATCCCTTTGCCAAACTCCGTGAGAATATCCAGTCAGAAATTAAGGAAAAAAATATTCCCTCGCTGGCCGTGGCGGTCATTCGCGATGGCAAGATTCTCTGGGAAGAAGGATTTGGATGGGCCAACCGGCAAGAGAAAATCCGAGCCACCGAGCATACGATGTATTCCCTGGCATCGATCTCCAAGCCAATCACGGCAACCGGCCTGATGACGCTGGTCCAGAAACAAAAGATTGACCTGGATCAACCGATAAACCAGTACCTGGGTGAAGCCAAGCTCCGATCACCACTGGGTCATGCAGACCAGGCCACGGTACGACGCCTGGCCAATCATTCGTCGGGCTTACCGCTACACTACCAGTTTTTTTACGCCGACACGGCCCATCGTGCTCCACCACGTGATGAATCCATTCGCCGCTATGGAATACTCGTTAACCTGCCAGGTGAAACCTACCAGTATGCGAATTTTGGCTACGGCATCCTGGATCATGTCATCGCTCGAGTCAGTGGACGCAGTTACGCCAAGTTCATGAAGGAAGACATCTTCCTGCCCTTGGGAATGAAACATACCTCGGTTGGCCTGGAACCTGCCCAGGCCAAGACAGCGGCGGTGCGCTACGGCATTAACCAGGAACCGTTGCCCAACTATCATTTCGACCACCCTGGTGCCTCGGACGTCTTTAGCAGTGCACACGATTTAATTCGCTTTGCATCGCTCCATCTCAAGAAACCATTGGCTGACCAGCAAACGCCGCTTTCCAAGATGTCTATTGATGCCATGCAACAGCCCACGATCGAGACGCGACCTGGAGTCGGATACGGGGTAGGTTGGCGGATCACGAAAAGTGAATTCGGTTTTCAAACCGTGACACACACGGGAGGAATGCCCGGGGTACGAACTCGGCTAACCCTGGTTCCCTCGGAAAATATCGCCGTGGTTGCCCTGACTAACTGTCGATCTGATCTGCCTCACCGGGTAGTCGAGCAAGTACTTGCTGCCCTGCTCCCCGAATATGCTCGCCAGCGTCGACACGCCGAGTACAACAGGACGACGCCAGCTGCACCGTTTCCGTGGGCACCCACGAGCGAGTGGATTGGCTACTGGAAAGGGAGCGTCGAAACGGGAAACGGGAAACAACCGATCCGGCTCTGGGTTCAACCCGATGGCAACGTTCACGTGCAACTGAACACCCAGTTAAAGCATCTTCTGAACCAGGTACGACTGGACAATGGTTTCCTCACCGGCGTATTTCCCGGCCACCTCAATACGTCTGATACCAATCGTCGGCGGCACCAGTTGTCACTGAAAATACGCCTGCGCGAGAAACAACTCAGTGGCGCCCTGACCGCCCTGAGCCTGACACGGAGTCCCCAGCACCCGGATGCTACTTTACCTCAACGATCCGGTTATGCACTCAGCCATTGGATCAGCCTGGAGAAACAGTCGTCGCTGGCAGGACCCCGGCAACTCTTCGACGGGAAAAAGCTGGGGCAATGGGAAGTCATCACAAAGAACGATTTCGAAAAACACGGCAAGATCACGATCAAGGATGGAATCCTGTCCTTACCGAGTGGACAACCGGCCACGGGCATTCGTTGGACCGGCGAGTTTCCTCGCAATCATTACGAGGTGTCGTTACAGGCACGACGCACCAAGGGAAGCGACTTCTTTTGTGGAATCACATTCCCTTTCAACGAGTCTTACCTGAGCTTGATCATCGGCGGTTGGGGAGGGGGCGTCACCGGATTATCCAATATCAACAACATGGCGGCCGTGGAAAACGAAACAACTGGCTATGTCGAAGTGAAGGATAATCAATGGTACCAGGTCCGACTGCAGGTCACTCCACAGAGAATTCGCGCCTGGGTCGATGGCGAAGAAATCGTGGACTTCCTGACGCGAGATCACAAGTTCTCGATCTGGTGGGAACAGGAACCCGTCAGGCCCTTTGGTATTGCCAGCTGGTACACGAGTGCCGAGTTGCGCAATATACGAATCGCACCCGCACCTTGAACCCATTCACAGCGTGACACACGATACGCGACACCAGGAGCTTGCCCGTGAGCGATGAAAAACAGGAATCCGGATCACACTTCGTGAACGTCCAGCAGTTGGAATGGCAAACGACTCGGTTTCCCGGAATCCGTATGAAGATTCTCTGGCAGGATGAACAGAGCCAGGCCTTTACCGGGTTGTTTCGATGTGAAGCTGGCGCCGAATTGCCGCTGCACCGACACGTGGATGTTGAACAGACCTATGTCCTGGAAGGAAGCCTGGTCGATGATGCGGGAACCTGTACGACCGGGAACTTCGTGTGGCGCGAAGCAGGCTCAGTACATGCTGCCCATACCCCGGACGGTTGCCTGCTGCTGGGAATTTTCCAGGAACCGAATGAATTCCTGGATCCGGAAACCATGCAACAAGAACTGGCCTAAGCAAGCCATTAAAAAAAGGCCCGTTCCCCCGAAGAGGAACGGGCCCTCGGATTTACTCATTCAGAGTGATACCTACAAGTAACTCTCGCGGATATCCCCTGGGAGTTGGTGGCTGCACAGTGGCAGCCCGCCGGCCAGCATCAGGTGCGGCCACCTCCTTGGCATATACAGACATATATCACTGAACCACCTCCTTTCTCTAATCGATCCTCCCGTTTCGATCGCCAGTTGCCAGACACGACCACTTCACGGGCTTGCTGCCTATCGCACTACGTTGGCGCGATCCGGTTGCGGCATTTTAGTCATTACCTCCGAATCTGGCAAAATTTTTTTCACCGGACCAATAATCACCGACGATCACACGTCCTCGCTGACTTCAAAAAGACTTGCCAGGTGATCTACCACTTTATCCAATAAACCATTGCCAGCTCGTTGCAATTGATCTGAAACGTAAGCTTCTTCAATCTCCGTTGTCTGCGGTTTTACCGCGACTTCCACGGGTGCAGCCGCTTCCTGAGTTCGATCGACATCTTCACCGGCATTTGTTACCGACAGACACCAGCCCAGCGCCAGCACGGCTAACAGCTCCACCCCGACGGCTCCCATTCGATGTATCCATTTTCCTAACCTCATCACTGCGTCCCTCCTTGTTAACCACTTTTCCGCCTGGCATTTCCCCGCCAGTTCCCATCCTAAAGATGCAAACCCTATGCCAAACTCCCAGGGGTATCAAAGAATCCAGGCAACAATCCATCCAGGTTACAGAACCAGGTGTTCACGGCTGCTAGCACTGCAGAAACTGGTAATCGTTAAAGTTTAACATTCCACTCCGTTGTGTTGATTCAACGCAGTTGTCATGTTTGATTGTGCAACACGTAAACGACATCTTCGGTGGTAGGTCCGACCTCGATCGGTTGCTCCAGTTGATAGTGGAAGTCATAGGCGGCGCTGATTTCCCAGCCAGGTACTTCGGCGATCAGTTCCGTAAACTGGTGAGCGGTATAGGTACGAAAGCGGATCGAATCCTTGAGTTGTTGTCGTCGCGTCGGCGTGTAGATGTCATAGGTCATGGTAAAGTGTTCAAGGCGATTAGCTGGATCGCGGTCTGTGCAGGCAAGTTCCGTGGTAACGCACAGATGACCTCGCTGAGCTGACCACGACTCACAATCAGTGGGTTCTCCTTCCGTGGGAGTCAAGTGGATTCCCAGCACATAGATCCCTCCCGGTTGAATTGCCTGGGCCATGCAACGTAGATGCGCGACCGCCTGTTCGTGGGTCACCAGGTGGCGAAAACTATTGATCATATTGAAACCCGCATCAACCGGTGATTCCAACTGGAAATCAGTCATGTCTTCACAGATGACACGATCCTGGAAACCTTTTCTTTCTAGTCGCTGGTTGCAGTACTCGACCGCATGCGGATTGAGATCCAGCCCGGAGACTTGCAACCCACTGGCAGCCAATCGATAGAGAAGTCGGCCGGTTCCGCAAGCCGGTTCGAAAACATGATTCACGGGAATCTGTGCAAATTGTTGGAAGCAGCCCGTGAGAAAATGAAACTCGGCTTTCCAGTCTGATCCATAGACCAGGTCATAATAGGATGGGTAATCGTAAAGATTCCCTTCAAGTGTTTCGATCATGTCATGGCCGACCGTAATATCCCAGGATAAGTAGAGTAATCGTGCTAGGTGGAGGGATCCAGTGACCGTCCCTCCAGGGATTCGATTGCCTGGCGCAATTCTACTGGAACGGGTACAGGTTCATTCTGTGCATAATCGAACAGGACTAATGTTGACGACCCCTCGCTGACCAGCACCTGTTGTTGTTCGCTATAAATCTGATGTTCCATCACCATGCTGGTCCGACCAATCCCGGTAATGCTGGCCGTCACCTGGACCGTATCCGGATGCGACACTTGCTGGCGATAGTCACAGTGAATCGAAACAAGGATGGGTCCGACACGGGTCCCCTGCAGCAACTGGACGATCGACTCCAGGTTAAAGTATTCCATCCGTGCGCTTTCATACCAGCGAATGGAGCGTGTATTGTTAACATGTCCGAACGCATCTTGATCTCCCCACTGAATCGGGATCGACAGGACGACAGGACATGCTGGCGGTTGCTGCGACAATTCTTCTTTCATCGGCTCTTGATTTCCCACGGAAGGTTACAGGTCCACAGCGAACACTTTGAGTTCCGATCGCTGGCGCCAGCCAAGTGCATTCCAGAATTCGCTGGCTCCTTCATTCTCCTGGTACACGAAGACACTACAACGGGGTATTCCCACGGCAACCAGTTCTTCCAGGCAACGGTCAACTAGTTGCCTGGCCAATCCCTGCTGACGGCAGGTCGGATCGACTGCCAGGTGATAGAGGTATCCCCGGCGACCATCGTGCCCGGCGAGAATCGCCGCCACGACTTCTCCTTGCCTGCGTGCCACGAGACTCAACCCGGGATGGTACTGGAGAAGCTGTTCCACCTGGGAGCGAGTATCACCCTGGCTCAATCCCTCGCAACGATTCCACAATGCCTGCACCTGGTCATAATCCAGGGCGCTCATGGCAGAAAGTTCGATGGACATGGGTCCCTCTTGCTGGCCGCAAGGCACATGACCTGCGCTCAATCGAGAAAATCCTGGTCTGCCAGGCGGGCGGGGACGTATTCTTCGGTCACGTAGCTGATGTCCTTGCTGATCAGCGCTTCGACTTCCAGCTTGAAGCCATTTTCAAGCATCAGGTTAATTTCTTTTTGCCAGGCTTTTTTCTTTTCAAACCATGGATACTTGGCGATTTGCTTGGCACGCTTGATGTCATTGTCACTCAGGTTAATGGTTACGCTTGGTGAAAGATCGCAGCGCGTGTAATCCTTGCTGCGCATCCCCAGGAACTTGGCATTGGGGATCGCCATTCGACTCGATTCATAAGCCAGGTTAATCGATCCCTGCTTGATCACGCTGTAGATGTAATATCCCCAGGGATCGTTATCGAGCAGGCAATAAACGGGCAGCTTCAATTCGTTCTGCATCCTGTGCAGGAGCCTGCGGACCCCGCGAGGCGGCTGGCCATTACCGTGCGTGAGAATACAGTTGTGGGTTTTCCAGAACTTGTCCTCGTTAAATCGTCTCCAGACCGTATCTTTTTCGACATGCAGCACGAAATCTGCCTGGCACTTGTTGAACTGGAGCACTTCCGGCTCACAGATCGATGGAATGGCATATCCACCTGACCCCATGCGTGCACAATCGATACTGTCACCGCTATCGGTAAGCTGGATGTTACCGACCAGGGACCCGCGATTGGAGGCATAAACATGCAATTCCTCGCGCAAGGCATTCATGGTCACCTCGACATCCTCGATGACGGGATCACAATCGGCCTGGTCATCAAAGGTCTCTTCCTTGGTACCCTCGATCGTATGTTTCAGCAGGTAATACATACCTCGAATACTGGTTGTCTTTCCCTGTTCGATCAATTGTTTACAACCACTGCTGACGAGCATCGTCTGCATGTAGCTCTTGGCCTGGGATAGGTTGAACAATTCCCGTCGATTCTTGGAACTACCCATCTCGATAAACCGTTTCCGCTTGTTGTAGCGGACGTTCGAGAGGGATCGAGAAGGAATATCAAGATGTGGCGCTCGGCTTCGCTGGGCTACCTTCACCACCTGGTCGGCGACGGTTCGCAGGGATTTCAGCGTGCGACGATCTTTGGTCGTCAGCTTTGGTTTTCCGGCAGGCTTGCGGACTACCTTTTTTTTCTTACTTGCTCGCTTGGCCATGGGTATTTTCCTGGTTTCAACTTATACAGCGAACCATCTATCCGTTACCGGATCAGAATAGCTCTTTCTGTGGATCATCCGTCTTCAAGTGCTGGCTCAACAATTCTTCCGGATCCTGGTCAACGATCAATACGTTATCGCCGTATTCCGCTTCCGTTGGTTCCACCTTTTTGCCATGACGATCGTACTGGGCATCTGCTTCCGCTGTTTTCCGCTTGGCCACTCGCAGCAACTGCTGGTAGAGCTTGTCGCGATTCGTACCATTGATGTCACTGACAGCTGTCGCGACTTCACCCAGGTAACGGAGAAAGACATTACGACGATCCCCCTCCTGCTTGACCCGTTTCCTGCGTCGCAGGTACATACCCAGCTTGCGGCCAACGGCCTGCAGTGCCAGTCGAAGTTCTTTCTCGATTTCCGGATACGATGCAATCGCTTCTTTCGATTCACTCGTAAATGGAACCCAGACACTGGCCATGTGGACCATCACTGTCACCGGACCACTGGGCAATGAACCGCGTGACTGGCTCAAACCGTAGGGTCGCCAGTTGGTCCCCATGACCGACTGGGTAATGGCGCAATCTCGCTGCTTGAATTGCAGGGGTACACGATTTGCATATCGCAGCACCTGCATTGACTGTCCCTCCGACACGTTGACATTTTTCATGCAGGCGTGCAGCTTTTCCCGTTCTGCCTTCACCATCCGCGAGGGCGATTTGCGTGTACCAAATTCGGTTGCTTTCAGGATGCGATCAGCGGCATCACTTCCCAACCCGTCAAAGGTGGTAATCAGGAACTGGCGCAGGGTCCGGGCATCGCTTTCGTTCAGCAGCTGATCCAGCAACTCCAGGGATACTTTCTGTGCCGTGGTGCCGGCTCCATAGGCCAGGCCGACCTCGATCTGGAAAGGATTACCCCGGTACACGGATGGAGGTCTCGTGGCTGCCACGAAAAACTCACCCGGTACTACCTGGTACAGTCCTTTCAGCAGCAGTTCTTCACCAATCGCAGAAATACAGTCTGTTGCAGGGGCACGAATCTTCGTTTCCTGGATCGCATCATAAAGCGATTCGATCTGGTTGCGCCCAATACGCTTTGCCGAGGCTCGTGTACTCACGCTGGCCGCTTCACAGATCCGTCGTGCAACCGATGAACTGACACGAGAAAACGACTGGGTCAGGAACTGGGAAATGGTACCCGTTCTCATGTCCTTGAGCATCGTGACCAGTCGGCCCAGTTCCACTCCGTACGGATGGGGCTTAATCTCCTTGGGCTCTGCCGGCAACTGGTCGGTTGAGCGACGATAAGTCTTGGCGTTTCCATCTGCATCGTGGTAGTGCAGGGTCACATGAGGATTGGCAATCGCGGTCTGTTCAAGGTAGTCATCAACACTTCCCCGACCTCGATGATGGCGGCCTTCCAATTCGATCGTAACGCGGGTGCCGCTTTTCACCTCGAGTGCTTTTTCTTCACCCTCGGCGTCGTAATGTGACTCCCACTGGATCTTGTGTTTCTCCATGTAGGATGCCGCTGTACGGGCTGCGATATCAACACCGTCTCCCTTGCCGTTCAGGATCTCGGGGTTATTGGTCTTGGTATCGATCTGGACCTCGTAGTAGTGGTACGGCTTACGCACGGATAACTTGGAAAGAATCCGTACCGGCTTCCCGGTCGTCAGCATGCCATACATGCCGGCCGCACTAATACCAATCCCCTGTTGTCCACGACTCATTCGCAAACGGTGGAACTTGGAACCATACAGCAACTTGCCGAAGATCAGGGGAATTTGTTTCTTCAGGATCCCAGGACCATTGTCCTGGATCGCAACCAGGAACCGGTTTTGCTTGAGTTGATCGATCCGCACCCAGATCTCCGGACAAATCCCTGCTTCTTCACAGGCATCCAGCGAATTGTCGACCGCCTCCTTGACCGTGGTTAACAATGCCTTGCGAGGATTATCAAATCCCAGCAGGTGTCGATTCTTGGCGAAGAATTCGCTGACTGAAATCGACTGTTGGTTAGCCGCCATCGATTGCGCAGTGGCAGTACGACGTTTGCGAGCGCGTCCATTGGTCTTGGCCTTGGGAACAGCACCATTCGTTTTCTTTTTAGACTTCGTTTTTCCCAATTCTGCAGTACTCCATCACCGCGCGTTACCATGGCCGCCGCCCCCTGCTGTCGCGGCCCGTAAAACTTTGCGGATTATACCGATTCAACGGCCGTCTTCCCACCCATCTTCAGCCGGATGCCCTACTAATAGGAACAAATGGTGAAACCGGCAAATAAAGATTTACCCACTTACGGGGGCATGACCGACGATTCTAGTAGGTGATTTTTGCGCCCGGATGGGCCGCAGAAACTCCCCTGTCACATGATCCGGAAATCCGGTGCCATTGCCTGGGCAATGGAGCCGGCGTGCTGGTTATCCTGAACTGGTTATCCTGAAACTACAAATCCTCCATCGCATCGACTGACTTAGGAGTCACTGCCATGATTCGTCCTTCACTTCGCGTACTCGTATTGACGATTCCCCTGCTCATCAGCATGGGTTGGTTCGCCAGTATCCAGGCCCAGGAAGCAGCACCGGCTCCCGAAGTAACGGAACCGCAGGCGGTCTCCCCGGTACAGCCTGGTCCACGATCTTTTGGACAACCGGACCTTTTCTACAATTACTACGTTCCCGGTGGACCCGGTGGTGTACCCGCTGCCATGTACCTGGCACCGCGCCCGGTACCGCCACTGGTTGGACACACTTACTACACCTATCAACCCTTGTTGCCCCACGAATACATGTACCCCCATCAACGCAGGTACTATCGTTACTACAATTGCGGTACTGGCCTGACACGGACAAGCGTCCGTTTCATGCGTACCCCGATCCTGGATCGCCTGCTACCCTGACCTGGCGTCTGCAAGCAGCGATGTACTTTGCTTAAATCCCGTTTTATTTTATTTGCCTGCCACGTGATTCGCGATCAGCGAATTACCTAGAAAGGATATCTTCGCATGAGCAAGAAAATGCTCTCCTTCAGTCTCTTGTTGGTCCTGGCGTTCTGCACGTTGGGCACGGAAGCCCAGGCGGGTGGACGGCTCATGAACCTCTGGGGTCAGCGTTTTGCTGCCACCATGTCCTGGCATGATCACTACGTGCACACTGCCCACGGGCAACCCGTCGCACTGATGGTACCGCCAACGGTTCAAACCCAGCGTCAGATGGGTTGGGGCGTTTCCCAGTCGGAAGTCAATCCGATTTACCACCAGTACCAACGTGGTTATCCTGGTTCCATCCGCGGAACGAACACGCATTTCCGTAACACACCTTCGTGGCCCAGTCATACCACGCAGTTTGGTGTGTACTACCTGCGAGCTCCCTGGTAACCAACCCGGGCTGGTGGATCAAACAGGCAGGCAACTACGGTTGGCAACGTTTCAGTAACGCCTCGAAGCGGGCCTGCATGCCCGATGCTGCCAGCCCGCTGGTAGCCTGCAGGTAGCGAATACGGGCAGCGGCCTCCTGCGGCTTGCCCAGTCGCAGGTAAGTCTCCGCGACCTGGTACTTGGCACGGTACCAGCGCGCTGACTTGGGCTGGCTGAACTGGCCCACGCGACGCCATTGCTGGAGTGCCTGTTGCCAATGCTGCGGATCCTTGCTGGCGGACAGTAATTCCGCATAGGTCTCCTGGATACTTCCCGAGCGTGGCTGATCCATGACCAGCTGCTGAAACAGCTTCTGGGCTTCTTCGAATCGCCCTGCATCCGCTAATGCCTGGCCTCGCAACTGCTTAAATTGCAGCTGATCCGAGGCGGATAATTGCCCGGTACGATCCTTCAGTTGAGCGGTCAGGATTAATTGGAGTTGCGCCAGTTGTGTGCGGGCATTACCGGTCGCCCGTCGTGTCAGGGTCGCCAGGGCGACCACCGTCTGGAAAATCTGTCGGGGTTCTCCTGCCCCCAGTTGTCGAATAATTGCATCGGCCTGCTCCTGCTTACCCTGCCCGGCCAGGGCCAGGGCCAGCAGGCCGGAAGCGGAGAACTTCCATGCTGGATCGGCTGACGGTTCTCCCATCAAGGCCGCCCGTAGCATCGCTGCTACCTGTTCCAGTCCACGATTCGAACCCTGGATGCGAAACCTGGCGGCGACCAGTGCCGCATAGCGGGTAACCGGACTCCACCGCCTGGGAAACTGTCCTTCCGTTCCCAGGACCAGGGCCTCGAAAAAATGAATGGCCTCTCCCACGGCCTGGCGTGCCTCCGGGGAATTCTCCGGCAAGGCTTTTAACTGGGTCTGCCAGCACGCTTCCAGGATCTCCAGGACGGCAACGTACTGGGGAAACTCCACCGAAACACCCTGGTAGACCTCGATGGCCTGATCCATTTTCCCCAGGCGACGATGTTCATTGCCCAGCCAGACGCGGGCACGGTTGACCGTCATCGATTGTGGCCAGAGATCCAGATGTTCTTCGAGTAACTGCAGGTAGGCAGCACGATCCTGCTGAGGATCTTTCAGCTGTTGATACGTGGCCTGGATCGCCACCAGGTGAACATTACCGGCCTGTGGATGTGAGGGAAGTGTCTGCGCCAGTTTTCTCAGGCGTGCCACATATGCCGTCTGGCGATTCCGCTTCTGCTCCACCAGCGCTGCCTTGTACCAGAGCCGGAAAGCTTCCTGCATGGCTCCGCCCTGTTGTGCCAGGGTACCGGCCTGTTCATAGGCCGCGAGGGCCTCCTCGAGCTTTCCTTTCAGGTATAGATCATCTGCCGTGCGATGCAGGATTTCCAGGTTGCTGGTATCGCGTCCGGCTACCTTGAGTAACCGCATCTCACCACGGCGTCCCCAGTAGGAACCATGCTCGCTTTCCATGAAACGCACCATGGCCACCGCTCGCTGTTGCCACTGCTGAGCCACTTCGGCCTGGTTGGCCTGGCGTGCCTGTTGCCATTGCAGCAGACTGGTTTCCAATCGTACGAGATCCAGTTCCGGTGAACTGATCGACCCCAGTTGACGAGGTTGCTGTACCAGTTCGAGCGCCCGATCCAACTGTCCAGCGACGAGTTCGATCCAGATTAACTCGGCCCGCGCTTCCAGTTGTAATTTCGGATCCCGATCCGCTTGATGCAACTGACCAATAATCTGTCGGGCCTCCGCAAGTTTTCCCAGCCAACGCAGACAAATGGCCTGGTCACGCTGGATGGATCCGACCAGAACATCGTCCTTGGCCAGTTGGGTCAACGGCTTGGCCAGCTGGTCCAGTGCTTTTTGCAGCGCCGCGATACGATCGGCACTGCCCCCTGGATAGCAGAGGGCCTGGTTCCGATAAGCCCGCGCCAACTGGTACTGCACATGGTACTGCAGTGTCATCAAGCGATCCCGAGAGATCACATCCGGGCCCGCTTGCTGACTCGATCCGGGAAGGGTCCGACTCAACGTGGCATCCAGTTGTTCCAGCCCACGAACCGCTTCTCGCAAGGACCCCCGTGCGGCCTCCAGGGTTTCGGCAGGCCTGAAGGCCACCGTCGCTTCCTGTTGCAACAATTCACCGCGAGCCAGTGCCGTCAATGAAGCCTGGACCTGGATCAGCACACGCTGGGGTGAACGTGGATAACGTTGCAGGTAATCAGCTGCGACTTTTCGAGCCTGCTGCCATTGATCCGGGCGGGTATCCGCTGGAAGCGACAGTGCATGTTGAGCATGGGTACGAATCCACTCCATGGTCCACTCGGTCCGCTCTGCCATGGAAATATCTGGGACCTGGAGACGAGCCTGGCAATGGTGACGAGCAGCCTCGAACAAGCCACGTTGCCGCAAACCTTTCAAGAGCTGGCCATCCTCGCTCTCGACGAGGTCATTGGCGGCATACGATGCCATCACGTTCACCCACAGGCAAACGATGATACTGATCGTGATTCGCCAACCAGCTGCTCGCAACATGGAACTCCTTTAACTGCTAGATAGCCTGCGAGGCGGCAAATTGAATGCGGTCAAAGCCAGCGCTCCGGGAACGATCGTAAACATCGATGACGTGACCCAGTGGCACTTGTTTATCAGGATGGAGGATGACCGGTGCATCCCGTTTAATTTCCTGGATAACCTTTAATTTCTGTTGCAACTGGTCGAGATTCGTAACCGGGGTCTCATTGATCGACCAGGTAGGTTGATCATTCAGCCAACGAATCCGTACCACGACATCATCGAAATCAGACTCCGGGGGTGGTTCCACGGGCTGGACATCCTGGTTTCCCATGGCCGTCGACAACTGGCTGGGTAATACATATTCATACTTTTGCAGCCGGGCATTCCAGATAAAAAAGACCAGCAGCAAGAACACCACGTCGATCATGGGTGTGAGCTTAATTTCCAGTTCCCGCCCCTGGCGAGAATTCGAGCTGGGTAAACGCATGATCAACGACCTCCTTGCTCTCGAAAGACTGCGAAGGTGACGTTCCAGATACCAGCACGAGCACAGGCCAGCATGATCGGTTCCACGATCTCGTAGGGCACGTTCTGATCGCTACGGATCCTCACTTCCAGGTCTGTCCCGTCCTTGCGGACAGCCTCTCGGAGCCGGGCATCCAGTTGCTGCGGTGTCATCGTAATTCCGCGCAGCACGAGGGTTCGGTCGGCTTTCACATTCACGACCAGATTGGGAGTTTCCACGTCCACTGGATCCTGGCTGTTGCCCGCGGCAGGTAAATCCAGCTGCATGTGCACTTCCTGGCTGGCAAGGTGGCTGGAAACCAGGAAGAAAATGATCAACAGGAACACCACATCAATCATGGGTGTCATGTTAAAGACCAGTGAACTTCGTTGGTGATAACCTGGTATCCGCATCGGGATCTCAATCTTTCTGGGTACGAACGCGCGGTGGTGACGGCGGCTGTTTCTTACTGGTACGTCGACGCTTCAACGGTGCAAAAGAGTGGATGGCCATGTAAGACGCTTCCACGACCAACTGGTCGACCCGGTTGCGAAAAACGGCAAATGCACCCAGCGCGGGAATGGCCACGATCAGGCCGCCAACCGTCGTTACCAGTGCCTGGTAAATTCCCTCGGCCAGGTCTGCGGCACCAGCGGATCCATGTGAAACCGCTACCTGGTGAAAGGCAAAGATCATCCCGACCACGGTCCCCAACAGTCCCACCATGGGAGCAATATTACCGATCACGGAAAGGTACTCAATCTTGCGATACAGCCGCGCTGACTGTTCGGCCGTGGCATCCTCGAGGGATTTCTCGACGGCTGCCCAACCTCCTTCTACCTCGGCCAGGCCGCTCAAAAGAACAAAGGAGAGAAAGCAGGGTTTGTCGCGACAGAGGGCTTCCGCTTCCCCTACCTTACCCTGGGACAGCAACTCACGAAACTTCTCTCCCACGCCAGGGGGTACAATTTCTCTCCTGCGCAAGGTCATCAATTGCTCAAAGACGAGG
Organism: Planctomycetota bacterium; assembly: GCA_036124135.1. Classification (GTDB taxonomy): domain Bacteria; phylum Planctomycetota; class Planctomycetia; order Pirellulales; family Pirellulaceae; genus JAZADA01. The sequence continues at coordinate 23,059 of JAZADA010000010.1, forward strand.
TAAGCTGCCGTCATGGAAAGTCCCAGTAGCAAAAGAATGATCAGGAATCCTGGCCATCCTCCCGAGAAGACGATCTGCACGAATCCGCGGGGACTTTCCGCTGACGCCGGTTCTCCGCTACCAGCAGGATTGCCTGTTTCAACCTGGGCAAACAGTAACGCACCCGGATCAGGACTCGCCCCCGCGGGCCGAGCCAGCAGCCAGCCGGAGGCCAGTAATGCCATGATGGCAATGGCCAGGTAGATACGTCGTGGCGAGTGGGAGTAATCGTGATCCATGGGAGGTTCATCCTGGTATAAAAACGGTTAGTTCGCGGTTCCCGGTTTTTTCGGGCTGGGACTTTTCGACCGATCCTGCTGGGTCAACCAACGCTGGGCCTGCCCAGCGGCAATCGTGTTGCTATATCGGCGCACAATTTCCTGGTAAACATTACGCGCCTGAGGTGCACGCTTCAAGCGATCGAGTTCCCGGGCAGTGCCAAGCAGGGATTCTGATGACAAATGAAAATGGCGAGGGTAATTAATCGGAACCCTCATCCAGGACACGATGGCTCGATCATGTTGTTGATGGCGACTGAATCCAGTAGCCAGAAGATAATAGGGGCCAGCGCGCAGCTTTACCGGAAGTCGTGCAAGTTGTTGCTCCCACTGATTCAATCCCTGCAACGAGATGGTCGCCTGCTGCGTACGCCATAACTGGAATTCTGCCAACAGTGCGATACGAATATCTTCCTGCGTGGCCAGCTGTTTCAAGACGTCCATTGCCAGGCTTCGCTGGGAAGTCCCCAGCAGCCAGCTGGCCCCCATCAACCGCGAGGCTGCAGATGCGGAACCGGTTAACCATACCTGGGCCTGTCCTTCCAGCGCCGGAGTGACCGTCTGTTTTCCCCAGTTCAGCGGTATTGCCTGGAAATAAAGTGTTTGTGGATCACTCGCCAGGACCAGTTTCAGAAACGCATCACCAGCCTGCTCGACCAGTCCCAGCGACTGGTAGCACCAGACCCACTGGGCCAGGATTTCCTGTCGCACCCACTGCCGCGTTTCTTCCTTGACGGCCTGCTGGTAAGCCGCCAGGGCCTGTTCAAACTGGTGTTCTGCCAGCAATTGATCAGCACGGATGTGCTGCCTGGTCCGGGAAGTCTTAACCTTTCGTACCCGGCTCGAAGCAATCTGTTCCTGTTGTCCACCGACACGTTCGAGTGTCAGGAATCGACCGTTGTAATCAATGACACGCCCGGAGATCGTTTGTTGCTGACCCGTTGTACGCTGAACGATGTCAACCCGATCCAGGCTGGCATCCTGGGCCAGGCATCGTCCAACCAGCATCCCGGGGCTGGCCAGCCAACACCCGAGCAGACCGAGCGCACAGGCCTTCCAGCAAAGTCGAGACGAGGTCACGACCCTCGCCATGGCACGCATCCACGTACCGAACTGACCCTGGGAAAACATGGCTTTCATGGGTACCTGGTTCCTTGTCATCAGCGCGACCTGTGAGACCGCGTTTACTGGCGAGTTAATCGGGTAATGTCGACATACGTATGTTGGCCTCCGTTGGCGCGAGCCAATCGCTGGAGGAAATTCTGTCTGGCCTGCGAAGGCCCTGCGCCGAACTCAATGGAATGAATACTGGCCCCGACCCGTTGATTCGCTCGCTTAATTTTCTCGAGTTCGACGGGTGTCAGGCGTGGTTCTTCAGCGTCCGTGAGAAAGAAAATGACATCGGGTTTCATTCGGATGGCCAGCAGCAGTGCCTCCAGGTGTCGCGTGCTGCCATCAGCCACGACACTACGGACCCATCTCTCGGCAATTTTCTTGGTAGCAGCGTCGGCAAACAGCATGCGAGCGGTCGATAACGCGCGCGGATTGAATACAGATGGTCGATCCGCATAAAACACGATCTGGAACTGGTGTGCACTTCCCAGGTCGGCCAGGCTGGCCAGCAACTGGGCCTTGGCGTTGGCCAGCGGTTTTCCCTGGAATCCTGCCATGCTTCCGGATCGATCAAACACGTACACAAAGCGTGTACCTTTTCCCTGTACACCAAACACGCCTGTCTGCACGGCCGTTTCCGCGGTTCCGGGGCGGTTGGGAAGTGAGATCGATCCATCCGTGGTGGAAAAATCAACCGCACCGCCCGGATCGGTTTGCGAGGTTCTTGCCACGGGAAGACTTCCAGGCAATGCCAGGTCCCTGGCAACAGATGGTGAATCAACCTGTTGCCGATCAACGGCAAAAGACTGGGTGTCGCTACTGGAGGTACGCGATTCCAGGGAATCCAGCGTATTGAAATAGCGAGTCGTTTCCCCCGTCGATTCGACCAGCACGATACCTCCTGGATGTTCCCCCTGCTGGACAAGTCCACGCGGTTCAAAGCGGAACAGGACCAGCGCCAGGACCAGGCAACTACCGTGGAGAATCAACGAGAGCAGGGTGGCAGAAATTCGGGACCGAGGCGGTTTCCCCGTTGCTGGATTTAGGACCGTGGATTCTGTTTTCTGGAGGCCAGTGTCAAGAGGATCACGAGGTCTCATGGAAAATCTCAAAATCTTACCAGTCAACGGATTACGTCGAATCACCAGGTGTAATTCTAGGGACTGCCCCAGAGAGCGTCAACGTGAATCAATCCGACCGACCCGATGCGGATCCGGAGCCGGCAGTGTACCTTTAGAGGGGAGCCCCGGACCATTATTCGTGTTGCGGGTCCCACCCTGGCAACCTGGCGAAATTCAAAGCGAGAACTGCGACCGTGCAAATTGTTACCTATCCTCACTTCACCCTGCGGTACAAATCACAGACGCTCACCCGTGTCGATGCAGCGCTGCGCAAGATCGTCGCGGAAATGTTTGAATTGATGTACGAGGCCAATGGAGTCGGACTGGCTGCAAACCAGGTCGATCTTCCCTTGCGATTGTTTGTCCTCAACATGGCAGCGGAACCAGGCGAGGGCGAGGAAATGGTTTTCATTAATCCCATCATCAGCCATCCCAAGGGAAACGAGGAAGCGGATGAAGGCTGCCTCAGTTTGCCAGGCATCTACGGAAACGTACAGCGCCCCAGGCAGATTCATTTGCAAGCCTTTAACCTGCGCGGTGAAGAATTCAAGGCGGACCTGGATGGTCTCTTTGCACGCGTGGTACAACATGAAAATGATCATCTCGACGGCGTGCTATTCACCGATCGCATGACGACGACCGGCAAGCTGGCTATTCGTGAATCCCTGGAAGAATTTGAACTGGAAAAGCAAAGCCTTCGTAACCTGGATCAACTGGAAAGCGACGAACAGATCCAGGAGCGATTGACTGGCTGGGAAGAAAAATATTGTCGTCCACCAGGATAGTAATCCAATCATGCGACTGTTAATGATGGGTACGGGCCCTTTCGCGGTGCCAACCCTACACGCCTTACTTGAATCACACCACGCGGTCACCGGGTTGATCACCCG
>JAZADA010000011.1:0-5949 GCA_036124135.1 Planctomycetota bacterium
ACTCCCGATGGCAGACCCGGTGTGGCCTTGATGATGTTTGGCAGTTCCGTAAAGTCACTCACCAAGGCCGTTGCCAATCGAGTGGGCCAGTGCATCATGACCTGTCCGTCGACCGCGGTTTTCGATGGGTGTCCAACCGGTGAAGAGCAGATTCCACTGGGTAAAAACCTGAGATATTTTGGTGATGGGTACCAGAAAAGTAAGCAGGTTGCAGAAACCCGTTTCTGGCGGATTCCTGTCATGGATGGAGAATTCCTGGTCCAGGAAATGATCGGAGTTGCGGCAGGTGTTGCCGGAGGAAATATTATTCTCCAGGCAGGAACGAAAGCCGCTGCACTGGCAGCCGCTCGGCGTGGTGCGGAAGCACTGGAGGTCGTGCCTGAGATTATTACCCCCTTTCCAGGAGGCGTGGCGCGTAGTGGTAGTAAGGTCGGTTCGAGATACCAGCAGTTGGTTGCCTCCACGGCGGATGCCTATTGCCCCTCGCTACGAGGACGCGTGGAATCAAAGCTCCATCCCGATGCAAACTGTGCCTATGAAATCGTCATCGATGGGATCAGTGAAGCGGCAGTAGCAAGCGGAATGGCTACGGCAATTCGGGCTATTGCGACCGATGATGTACTTCGTATTACCGCAGGTAACTATGGTGGGAAACTGGGTAAATACCACTTCCATCTGCACGAATTACTAGAGACCCAGGCCTAGCAAGGTCTGGGTAAGTAAAGACAAGTGATCAGCGGATCCTGACTGGCAGGAATTACTGGAAACCGTTGTTTAATTAACGACGGTCCAGTTCACGCTGAGCGTTGTATTCTTTCATGACGGCCGCTTCGCGACTCAACTTCATTTCTGAAGGTGCAGGAGCGAAGTACTGGACATCATCATGCACGTAGTATGGGCTGGGTAAAGTCTGGCCACCTAAATGTGACTGACAGCCACTGAGTGCCGCAATAAAACCCAAACCTAAACCACAGAGAATGGTCCGCTTCTTCATCGTTTGATGGTCCTTACCTGAGGTGGGGAATAGCCTGATATTCTGCCTAACCGGTAAAATCAGTACCTGCTAAATCGGCCCATTTGGTCAGAAACGTTGACTGTTTTTCGTGTTAAAGAGCCGAAAAAGGATATAACTCCCGGTTTTTTCTCTCTTGGGCTATGATGAGGAGAGGGACAGGAACGGTAGGGCAGCGATTTTTCTTGCTGTGCTAGCAATCACGGACCTATTTTGGCGCTGAGGAGGTACTGCGATGATCGATACCCTGAGGTTTCGACCAGGTGTTCACTGGAGCGGTCAAATGCCTAGGGTGTTATCTCGTCGTGTGGTAGGGATTGCCTGCCTGGTTGCCCTGCTGGGGTTGGTGAAGTTGTCTTCCGCGGTGGCCCAGGGAGAGTCTGTTGCGGTACCCAAGAGAGACTACTTTCTTTCTTTTTCCTATATTTTTGACGGTGATTTTGATCGCGGTGCCCGGGCCTTTCGCTCCGCCGCTCGGTCGGGAATTCGCAGCACCGAAGGCCGTTGGATAGATTCCATCTGCTATGCCACCATGATGGGTGAGTGTATGTACCGGATGGGGCAGGTAGGACCCGCCCTGGAACAGTACGAGATCGCCCTGAAGCTATTCCTGGTACATCAGAACTGGATGCGCCAGGTGGAATTTCCGCCAGTCATTGAGCCTTCACGGCGCACCTTGCGGCGCCCCATTACCTGGGGTACGAGCCGGAGGCAGACCGTGATGGCTCGCATTCCGGATACGGTTTCAATCACCCAGGCGTTGTTTGGAACGTTGCAGATAGGAAAGCAGACCGGCGTGGTTGCCACGCAGCAACTGTTTCCAATCCATGCAAAAGAGATAGCTCGCTGTACGACGATTGCGCTGCGGCGACGTCGAGAGATCATGGGTCCGGTCTGCAAGTATTCCCCGTTAACGATCCAGTTGTTGGACGCGCTCGGGCGCCGTCCTGGCCCAGCGAACCATTGGACTCAATCCTGGATCGATCTCCAGTTGGGAATCCTGATGGCTTCGGCAGGAAAGGATAAGGATGCCCAGGCAACCTTGCAGAGATCCCTGTTGGTCTCGGGGCGTTTCGATCACGAGTTAACATCCATTGCGCTGTTGGAACTGGGTGATTTGGCACTGAAACAAAACAAGTACGATGAGGCAGGAGTACTTTTCCTGGAAGCATCGATTTCAGCGGGCGCTTTTGAGCAATATGATGTGGTCGAGGAGGCGTTGACCTGGGGCTTGAAAGCCCACCTGGCGGGTGGCAAGCAGGGGTTGTATGCGCCCTTGCCCCTGGCGGCACAGTGGTCACGGACCGCGTCGAGGATGCTGGAGGCTTCGCTCTACGTGGCAGCTGCTGAAAACTATGCAGTGTTCGGTGATGTCAAGAATGCCAATATCAACGCGCAGCGGGCCCAGCAGGCGATGAATCGTCGGGAGATGCTCCGTGGGGAACTAGGAGCGCGCTTGATCTATACGAATGGCCTGTTGCAGTTTCAGCAGGGACACATCGCCGTGGGTCGTAAGCTGTTGGGCCAGGCGCTGGCCTATCAGCAGAAGGCATCAGCTCGGTTACTCCAGTTGAAGCTGGCAGATGGTATTGGTGTCTCCGGCTCGATGACCGATCGGATAGCCAGCGAATTGTATGAAGCGACTCTGCAGATGCCTACCGAAAAGGACTGGTTATTGAGACCGCGAGATTCGTTGACGTTCCTGATGACACCCCATGAATTGCCGTTGCAGCACTGGTTTGAAATTTTATTGCAACGCAAGGAACCCGAGCGAGCTTTCGAGATCGTGGACCAGATCCGTAGCCATCGATTTACGAGCAACCTGGAACTGGGGGGGCGTTTGATGGCCTTGCGTTGGACCCTGGAGGCGCCACGAGATGCACTTACAGAAGATGCCTGGACCCAGCGCCAGGTGCTGACAGCCAAGTATCCCAAGTACGCTACCCACTCGATTGATGCGAAAGCATTACGTGGTCAATTGGGGATGTTGCCGTTGATTCCCGGGGACGATGAAGCGGGGCGAGATCACCTGGAACTATTGAAACGGTTACATGAAATCAGTGGCAGCCAGGAAGTGATGTTGCACGAGATGGCCCTCAAGCCGCATGCTACGGAAGCAACCTTTCCACCGGCTTGTGACATCAAGAATATCCAGGAAAACCTGGTCGCCGAGGAACTGGTTTTGTCCTTTTTCGTGACCACGACCAAGATCCATGTATTTGCATTACGTAAGAATCGGTTTGATCATTGGACCGTGGACTCGCCAAGGAAAATTCAGTCCGAGATGAAAAATGGACTGCGACAAATCGGGAATATGCATAAGGATGCTCCTGTTGATTTTGCCACGGTGATCGGAGAGACATGGAAAGAACCGATGACTAACCTGGGGGAAGGAACTCTTCAAGGAAGCTCCTGAGAACCTGTGGGAAGGAGTAGAACGGCTGGCAATCGTTCCTGATGGATTTCTCTGGTATTTGCCTTTTGAAGCGCTGTTGCTTGACGGTCAAATGCTGTTGGGTAAGTATCCGATACGTTATGTTCCTACCCTGTCACTGGCCCTGGGCGACGGACGACAACCCCAGGCTGTGACACGAACAGCCCTGATCGAGACGGAGTTAATTGCTGGTGAGCCTGAGGAGGTAGGAACCGAGGGAATTGCACAGCTGGCACAGCGGATTGCCGGGTTGAATACCCTTTCGTTACCACACGTGGTGCCGGGTAACCTGATCATTGCCAACTGCCATCGGTTGCTTGTGATGTCGGATCTACCAGCCCCTGCCAGAGGGCCTTTCCAATGGGCTCCGATTGCCAAGGAACGAGCCGGCAAGGGAGATTCCCTGGACAGCTGGTTTGGCCTGCCCTGGGGATCCTGTGATCAGCTTATGTTGCCCGGGTTCCATACTGCCGCTGAGGATTCATTGCGCCGGGGAGGAAACGGGAACGAACTATTCCTGGCCGTTTGTGGATTCATGGCCAGTGGTAGTCGGACGATTGTTATTAGTCGTTGGCGTACTGCCAGTCCACTGACCTATCCCTTGATGGGTGAATTTGCTGACCAGTTAACCAGGTGGGCTCCCGACAAGGCCTGGCAGGAAACCGTCAAATGGTTTTCTCGGTTGCCCCTGGATCCAGCCAAGGAACCGCGCGTTAAATCTCCTGATGCGGTCATACCGGTGACGGTCCAGCACCCCTTTTTCTGGGCAGGATATATCCTGGTTGATAGCCAACGCGAGAAGCCTGCTGCCGCAGCACCTCCAGGGAATAAGTGATTTAGCTGCCTTCCTGAGAGACTAACCCGGGGTCGTAAGGTCGATTTTCCCTGGATAAAATAGTTGATGTTGCGGAACTTATCCGCGACGTCCGGTGTTTAAACTGGCAGGCAGGGAATCCTACGGTTTGTGGACCAGGCTACCGGAATCTTGACCCGGCAGCAGCTGGCCACGCCTTGAGGTAGAGAGGATACAGATGAGTAAAGATCGATTTGGACCGTTCCTGCTAGTTGCTATCCTGGTGACAGGCGTCGTCGGGTTGAGCGATCTTGTCCGGGCACAAGCTCTACCTACTGACGTTGCCACACGCATTGATCAACTATTGGTAGCGGAATCGAATCATAAGTCGCAGGGTACCCCTGTTCCTGTGGTTGATGATGAAACGTTTCTTCGCCGGGTATTCATGGACCTGGTAGGTGAACCACCCACCACGGAAGACGTGATTGCCTTTTCCCTCGATGGGACCGTGGATAAACGCAGTCGCCTGGTTCGCCAGTTACTGGCCGATGCCAGTTATGGGCGCAACTGGGCACGTTACTGGCGTGATGTCATCATGTACCGACGTAGTGATGAACGTGCCTTGTTGAGCGTTCGCGCACTGGAAAGCTACCTGACGGATGCTCTTAATAATAATACGTCCTGGGACAAGCTGACTACGGAATTTATTACCGCTCGCGGAGACATACGTGAAAATGGCAAGACAGCATTAATCATGGCCCAACTGGGCAGGCCGGAAGAAACGGTGGCCGAAGTGTCTCGGATCTTTCTCGGGATCCAGATTCAATGTGCACAATGCCATGATCATCCGACCGATCGCTGGACGCGTGAACAGTTTCATGAGCTAGTTGCCTTTTTCCCGCGTGTTGCAGTGCGTCCCAAGCGTGATGACGGCATGTTGAATTTCGAGGTGATCGCATCGGATTCACCGATTGAGAATCGTTCACGCAGTACCAATAACCGTTATCGGGGTACGCCGGAACATCGCATGCCGGACCTGGAGAATCCAGAGGCGCGTGGTGAAATTATGAAGCCAGTGTTTTTCCTGACGGGAGATGAAGTGCCGGTGGGAAGCCTGGATGCGGATCGTCGTAGCCAACTGGCGGACTGGATTACCGGCAGTACGAATCCCTGGTTTGCACGGGCTTTCGTCAACCGGATCTGGGCAGAACTGGTTGGAGAAGGTTTTTACGACCCGGTGGATGACCTGGGACCTGGACGGAAATGTTCCTCTCCGAAAACCCTGGATTACCTGGCAGCCGCGTTCCGCGAACGAGGCCACGACATCAAGTGGTTGTTTGCGACCATCCTGTCGACCGATGCTTACCAACGGGCAAGTCGCCGTCGGCGAAACGTGGAAGAATTGCCTTTTCAGGCTAACTGCGCCCAGCCCCTGCGGGCAGACCAACTCTACTCGTCCCTGCAGGCGGTGTTGGAAATACCTGAGTCGAACGCGACATCGGGACGTCAGCGTTCTTCGCGATTCTCACCTCGAAAATCCTTTAATTCGGTCTTTGGATTCGACCCCAGCACCCGACGAGGGGACGTAGCAGGTACCATTCCCCAGGCACTGATGATGATGAATTCTCCCCGGATCAATCAGTATGCGACGGCTGAAAACGGTCGGATGCTGGGACGCCTGTTGCGGGAAGTCACTGATGATCGACAGGC
>JAZADA010000012.1:0-6768 GCA_036124135.1 Planctomycetota bacterium
TCAGGCATTGTGCTGGATCGTGATCACGTCGCCGTCCTGGATCACGTACTCCTTGTGCTCTCGTCGCATCAGGTTCTCGGCCTTGACCTCGCGTTCGCTACCGAGTCGAACCAGGTCCTCACACTGCATGGTTTCTGCTCGAATGAATCCACGTGCCAGGTCGGTATGAATCTGCCCGGCGGCCTCGACAGCGGTACCGCCACGACGGTGAATCCAGCTGCGTACTTCTTTTTCGCCGGCGGTAAAAAAGAGCATCTGGCCGGATGCTTCCATGATCCGCCGCACCAGGGCATCACGATCCTCGCGAACGATGCCCATCTCCTGGCAAAACTCCTGTCGCTCGGCTTCTTCCATTTGCTCCAGTTCCAGTTCCAACGCAATATTGATCGCAACCAGGGGTACTCCCTCCGGAGCCAGTCCCTCGTAACGTCCAGCTTCCTGCTGTTCCTCTTTACTATTGATAATCAACAGGCGTGGTTTCTCTGTCAGTAACTGGAACGAGCGAGTAGCCTTCTCTTGCTCCGGCGTCAGTTCTACATCATGTAAACGCTCACCGTTCTCCAGTAAGGCATGTAGCGGTTCAAGAGCTTCCAGCTCTTTAATTTGCTCATCACGATTGGGCCGTGGCTTCTTCACTGACTCCCGCAATCGCTCAAGTCTTCCGGTCATGATTTCCAGGTCGGCAATGAGCAGATCATCTTCAAAGCTACTCAGGTCCGCAGCAGGATCATGATCACCAAAGGCAGCCACGACAATCACGAGGCAACCCGCTTCGCGGATGGATGCCAGCCGTGCAGCACTTCCCTCGTGTGTTCGACTCAAGCCGGGCGTATCAAAAATCTCCAGGGAAGCACGCGTAATCTTCTTTGGCTCGTAGATCGTGCACAACTGCTCAATACGTTCGTCCTGGATCGTGGCCATCGCACTCTGTCCGGAATGCGCAGCCGAGAGATCTGGTTCGATCTCCGTCAGCCAGTGAAAGAGAGTACTTTTGCCACTGCCCTGGTAGCCTACCAATCCAATTTTCATCGATTCTGCGACGTGTTCGTCGGCTCCTGTCTGTAAACGAGTAACTGCTTGTCAGCAAAGCATCTTTCAATGTTTAGGCGCTTGCGCCAAGGCCTCTTCCAGTTCCTGCAGTGCCTGGTCGATCAGGGTCCTCTGATCCAGGGTAATTTCCACCCCCCCGAAACGTACCTGGTAGTAAGCGTCGGTAATCATACGTGGCAGGTGACCGGCCACCGGTTTCCCCGGCTGCGTGTCGATCCAGTACGCTACCTGGTCGGAAAATTCACGCTGGGTCTGGCCCAGCGGCCGTTTCCAACGATAACGCCGGAGCAAGCGTTGCAGGCGTTCATAGAAATCAACTCGGCCACGACGTCGCTGCTGCCAATAGCTAAACCGCCCCACCGTGTTTCTGAACAACCACTGGTAAGGTATTCGCACCAGCACCTGGTAACTAACAAGCAGTGCAACAACCAGCAGCATCACCGTCACGGCACCACGCCATTCAAACCAGTGAACCGGTGAGCGACCAGTCAGGTCGACACCCTGTTTTTTTAGCCAGGCAACAGACCAGTGAGTAGAAAAACTATTGGATGCATCGATCCTCAGGGGATCATAAACCGCCTTTTGCTGCTGCTTTGGCCCCATGTGAAGTACATAGTTGTCCCACAACAGTTGCATGTAATCAAACGAATCGCTAATCGTATCGAACAAACTACGCTGCAGTGTTTCGATGACCTCATCCTCTCGAGGGATCGTGGGATCCGCTCGCATCCAACCGCCTACGAGTCCATCGGAATAGGCGCTGCGCAGCTCCTCTGGCAACTGATCAGGAACCAGGAACACTTCGACCCAGGCATGGGCATCGGATTGACGCACACGATAAAATTGACCTGTGGGGTTATATTCTCCCCCCTTGTATCCAACCACGACTCGAGCCGGGATGCCCTGGCTACGACACATCAAAGCCAGTGCACTGGCAAAATACTCACAGTGCCCGGTACGGTGATTGACCAGGAAGTCTTCCACCGGGTCACGACTGAAATCCCGTTTCAGGCGAACACGCGCCTGGTCCAGGGAGTAGGTGAAACGGTCCTCGGAACGAAGGTAGCGTTCCAGCTCTCTCACCTGTCCGATTCGGTTGTCGTTACTGGTCCGGTTACTCTCCAGGATTTCTCCAGCCAGGCCTTTCAAGGCTACCAGGTGACCGGGAAATTGCCGGGCAAATCGCAGTTCACCGTAAAAAATGGCTTTACGATCTTCATCCTTGAACACGACGGGGTGAATCGTCATTTGGTTGCCGGCCTGGAAAGCCGTGGTGCCTACCTTGTACCGAAACTGTTCTCGAGGAAGTCCCTCTTCACGATCTCGGTGCACCAAGCGTCTGCGTAACCAGTCATAACGAATCACGTTCGAGGTTTCTTCCAGTTTAAAGGCAGGCCCCACCGCCATCAGGATGGGATCACGACTGAGCTGGTACAGAATATCCTGCTGGACACGATCTCGGCCCGTTAACAGTCCATCATCCTCTGGTAGCCCCCCTCGCCAACGAAACCGGGTCCCCTGCGTCAACCAACCGGTCTGCCCGGGATTACGTCGACTTTGCTGGTAAATACTGAGTGCCGATCCGCGAAAGTAGGGGGATCCAAAAATCTCGTAGGGCAAACCGGTCTTCCGGTCGCTAAGCGCCACTCGCATGACGACTTCCCTGTTTTTCAACACCTTTCCCATCTGCCCCAGGGAAATCTTGTTCGCGAAACCAACCGTTCGCGTGTTTCCCAGTCGCGGTTGGTGCCAGGACGAATCGAGTGAGCGAGGGATCACCAGGAAAAAAATACCCGCAAAGCAGATCGCACCAAGGCTGGTGCCCAGCAAGTGTCTCGTGTATCCCCAGCCAACGACCTGGCCCCCTTGCTCCGTAGCCGTAATGTCATGATGCACCGTAGGCCGGGCTACCAGCAGCGGGAAAAGATTCTCCTGGGCACCTGTTCCAGCTGCCGTTTCCGGCGGCTCCCCGGCTCGCCTGGCCAACCGATCAATCCTGCCCAACAGACGCAACACCGAGAGTAACGACAAGGTAAACAGGGCAGCAATCATGTAAAAAGAGAGGATCACGACAAACTCGAAACGCCGACTGAGCAACGACCCTACTACGATTTGCAGCAGGCTAAACACAATCAAGTGGCCGTAAATACGAATCCTCTTTTCCTGGTAAAGCATGATGATCTGCACGTACACCAGCAGGTTGGCAACGGCCAACAATTTCTGCTGACTATCAACCCCGATGAATTCCCGCAACGAAAAGAACGCTGCTAATAGCATGGCTCCATTCGCAAGCATACGGTGCAGGCAAAACCATCGCAGATGATCGGTAAACACGACAGCTGTGACGGCAACCAAGGACATGATGATCGGCAACAGGACATTTCCCTGGGAAAATCCCAGCAAGGCTGCACTGAGCGTCACCATCACTGCGGTCGAAACCTGTAACCACCGTTCCACGATCACGTGCTTGATAACTCCCGGGCCTGGTCAACGACCTCACCATCAGATTGACTGGAGTCCACTAGCATGCCGGGCAACTGGAAATAGGCATTCACTCCTGGATCGTTGCAATTGATCCAGAGTGGTTTCGCCGGTAAAGCGATAGGCTGCATCATATCCCTGGAGCGGGTACTAACAACGACCACCTGGCTCCCGGGCCGCAACTCTTCTTTCAACCGGGTAATACCCTGCTGGAAGGTTTCACTTGCGCCTCCCTGGATCGTGGCCAGGCAACGATTAATTTCCGCGGCCACCAGGTTGGATGAGGAAGCTGCCCAGTAATGCATGGATTCTCCGCAAGCGGCCACGACAAGCCGGATCCCGGTCCTCCGCCCAAGGTCCTGGATGACTGTTGCTGCCATGCTAACCGCCAGTTCGACCGTTGCCTGTTCCGATGCCCCTGCTCCAGGGGCCTGGTGCAGGTCCAGCACCAGGGCGATATCCCGATCCCGCTGTTGTTCAAATTGCTTAACGGCTAACTGGCCCAATCGTGCAGAGGTACGCCAGTGAATCCAACGCCGGCTATCCCCTGGTTGCCAGTGGCGCAAGCCGTAATAGTCTCCCTCCGCATTACCCCGGGCATGGTAAGACTCCTGGCCCCCCACGCGATCTGCTTCCATGAGCTGGAACCACTTGCTGGTTAATGCGCCCATGCGTGGATAAACCAGCAGTAACTGGGTCCCCTGCATTTTCCGGCTTCCCTTGAGCAGGCCGAAAGGGAACCGGGTCATTAATCGCAAAGCACCAAACTGGTATTCTCCCCGTCGATTCAACATCCACTGGTAAGAAACGGTGGTTTTGTTTCCGGCCGAGGTAAAAGGGAACATTACCTGGGTTGACGCCAGGTCACCCGCATCTCGTCTCTTCGAATTACGACGCAACTGGTCCCGCACCACCATGCACCAGCTACCCACACGTCGCCGACCATTGTGTAAGACGAGGTGGACACGCAGCGGATCTCCGGCATGTACATAGACTGGGACTCGCCGTTCCAGGTCCAGGCGTTGCAAGCTGACACTCAGGATGCGCCAGTGCAACAAGAGAGGAGCAATCATGATACCTGACAGCAGCAACATCAGGTTCACTTCACCCCCCACCGCACCACCGGAAATAAAGAGAGCCACGAAAAGGTAATAACACCCCTCACGTGTGATCGTAATGCGACGTCCGCTAAACATGGCTTTATTCCGGTATGGGAGTCGCTTCCACCAGGTCCCTGATAATCGTCTCCAGTACTTCACGATTCCCGGTCTGCAAGTGTCCGCGACTGATCACCCGGTGGGCCAGCGCGGGAACTGCCAACTGTTTCACATCGTCCGGAACGACATAATCCCGACCATCCATCAGGGCGGCTGCCTGGGCAGCTCGGCACAAGCTAATTGCACCACGAGGACTGACTCCCACGTGCAGTTCATCCGATGATCGTGTTGCGGCAATGACATCAAGGACGTAGTCGTAAAGGGACGGATCAACACGAACCGCACGAACTGCTTCCTGCAGCCGAGCAACGACCGTGACATCCATCACTGGATCCAGGCTCTCAACGGGCTCTCCCTCACGATGTGACATCAAGACCTGGCGTTCCTCTTCCCGGTCAGGATATCCCATCGAAATACGTAACAGGAACCGATCCATTTGGTTTTCAGGCAAAAGGTACGTACCCTCGATCTCATACGGATTCTGGGTCGCGATCACCATGAAAGGACTGGGCAGGTCATAGGTCACCCCATCCACGGAAACCTGTCGATCCCCCATGGCTTCCAGCAGGGCACTCTGGGTCCGTGGTGGGGCTCGATTGATTTCGTCGGCCAGCACGATATTAGAGAAAATCGGGCCCTTGTGATAAATAAACTCAGAAGTATTGGTATTAAAAACGGTACTACCCACGATATCGCTGGGCAACAAATCAGGCGTGAACTGTAACCGGCAAAATTCTCCATCGAGACTGCGTGACAGGGCCCTTCCCATCAAGGTCTTACCCACGCCTGGCACATCTTCCAGGAGCACATGTTCACCGGCCAACAAGCCGATCACACATTGCTGGACCACGCCAGTTTTTCCCAGTACAACACGGCACATGTTGTCCACCAGCTGGCAAATGGAATCGTGGATTCCTGGCATGTCCAGGGTCGGATCCGGTTGGGAATGCATATCGATCATAAGCTGATTCATCTCCTCGCTTACCCTTTGCCTAGTGGTCCATGGTAGCGATAAAATCGGCAGTTGTCTGCCAGTCCCCCGGTGAAAGCGAGCGCTTGTTGCTTGTTCCACGAAGGGGTCGTGGGATAGAATGGAAGTCAGACCCAGGTGACCCAGCGCTGCGAACATCTGCCAGCAAACGAAACAGAACGGCTAACCGCCACATGAAGGTCCTGGGAACCTTGAGGGCATATCCTGCAAACTAAACTTGATTGATGAAATCCTCGTCCAACAGTAATTCCGACCTTGGCCTGGAGATGGTTCCGCTGGATCACCTCTCTCCTATCCTTGCAGACGCATCCTGGCAAACCAGTCCAGTACCGGTCTTCGACCTCAACTCGACCGACCCCCTGCCAACCCTGGACGTTGCAACGAACGCTCCTGGTACGGCTCCTTCCAAACCCCATGTTCCTGTCACCCTGCCAGGAAACGACAAGGACTCAACAACGGGTTCCGTTTGGATGGATGGGGATACCTTGATGTGCGGATGCCCTCACTGCGAGGCTCCCATGTCGATTCGGTTGTGGTTAATGATTGCGGATTGCTGGGCCTGCCAGTCCAGCATGGAATTGACCGAGGAACTGGAACGTGAAGCCCGCAAGCTGTGGGAACAGCACCAGGCCGCTCCTGCTCCAGCAGTTCGCAGCAAAACTACCACGTCGGCTCCCAGGAAAACCAGGCGTGAAGTGGTGGTACCGGCTGCCGGCCCGATACCCAAGCCTTCTATTGCCCAAGCGAGAATCCGCCGGCAGAACCAGCTACAGGGTACCGACATCTGGGTCACCAACTTCTTCAAGGATACCCCGGCCTGGATTATCAGCATGATCTTTCACCTGGTACTACTCACGCTGCTGGGGCTCTTTGAAGTCACTGATGATTCAAAGAAGACCATTACCCTGTCTCTGACGGAAAGTCGTTTCGTGCGTGACGGAGGAACCGTTGTGGAAACGGATCCCCAGGATGAAATCACGATGGACGTTCCTGTTCCGGAGGATGTCGACCTGGAAGATCCGGAACAAC
>JAZADA010000013.1:0-15546 GCA_036124135.1 Planctomycetota bacterium
AATAGATAAGAACGTTTTCGAGAATCTCCTGACTACGGAAGAGTTCTTTGTTTACCACGACAAGGACAACGAGACCGGCCGCAGGATCATTGCCGAGTGGACCGAAGCGTACGAAAGGCTCAAGGACACGGATTGGAAAAAGAATCCCGAGCGTGTCCTCGCCGAGCACATGGACTTTATCAAGACCAAGGATTCTCTCAAGCGTTGGGTTCCAGAAGGGGGGCATCAAAGGCGTACCTTCCTCCGGTTCATGCACTTCTTCAGTGATACGATTGGAAAAGGGAGAACGCCCTTTACCACCGTAGCGACCAGCCATGGTTACACCTATCATCATTCGACCTTCTACGGCCTGCCGCCGACTCCTCATCGCGGTCGTTACGAACGGGTCGAGCACAAGAATTTCAAAGGCGAGCTGGAAGAAGCTGTGTTCTGGGATTACCCGGTCGAACAACCCTTCAGGATTGCCAAGCGGAAAGGATTGCTGACGCACCCCGCCTGGCTGATCGCCCACTCTTCCAATTTTCATACCGACCCGATCAAGCGTGGTCGTTGGATTCGTGAAAAACTGCTCGCCGGCCAGGTGCCTGACGTGCCCATCACGGTCGATGCCCAGGTGCCCGAGGATCCTCACAAGACGCTGCGGGAGCGCGTTGAAATGGTTACGGGGAAAGCCGAATGCCGAAAATGCCATGAGCGAATGAATCCGCTTGGTTTTCCCTTCGAGGTATTCGACGACTTCGGGCGATACCGTCTCGAGGAACCCCTGGAACATGAGGAACATCTCCTGGCCAGGGCCAAGAAGAAAAATGGGTCCAACCTCTACAAGACGAAACCCGTTACCACCTTGGGAGAACTGCGGGGCACGGACGAACCGAACCTCGATGGAAAAGTCTCCGACGCCTTTGAGCTCATCGACAGGTTGGCCAAATCGGAACGCGTCCGCCAATCGATCATTCGTTACGCTTTTCGGTTTTTTATGGGCCGTAACGAGATGCTTTCGGATTCGCAAACATTGATTGATGCGGATCGCGCGTATGTCGAAAGTGAAGGAAGTTTTCGGGCAGTGATTATTTCGCTCTTAACGTCCGATTCATTTATATATAGAAAGTAACCACCGGAAAGGGACTCCTGCCCATTCCGCAATCAAGGAATACCTATGAATTCAAGACGTGACTTCCTGAAAACCGGCCTGTTCGCTGCGGGTGCCATGGCATGCATGAACCCGTCGTCCGGCTTCGCCGCGCCAGCAAAAAAGCCGATGCGTTTTATTTTTATCCATCGAGGCAACGGGCTGTGGCCGCGGGTGATGGTACCACCCACCTTCAGCAAGGAATTGATGGACAAGGAAAAACGCAAGGAAGGCTACGAGGTCGATCTCGACGGGCATGACTTGCCCGAGTGGATGAGTCCATTGGCCAATCACGTTGACAACCTGACGATCCTGCAGGGTGTGTCTGGCAAGATGTGCACGACGGGACATCACTCCTGGTGTTCGTCCCTGGGTGTTTTTAAAGCCAACGAGCGAGTCAGCTCGATCAAGTGGGCGACCGTTGACTTTGAACTGGCCAAGCTCTTTCCGTCCCCGGTCGAACACATCGAGTTGGCCTGCTTTCCACTTGGTGGCGGGAATGCTCGCGGTGCACTGGATGGCATTGCGAAGGGATTCTCGGCCCGTGGGCCGCAACAGGCGAATTATGCCTTTGGCTCCCCGCGTGTTGCGCTTACCGAGCTGTTCAAATCCGTAGCGACCGACAAGACCGCTCAGACCCAGTACCAGTTGGATCGCAAGTTACTGGAGTTTATTGCCAATAACGAGAAGCAGACAGCCGGCTCGCTCCGGGGTCTTGAGAAGACCAAGATCACGAATTACTCCGACTCGGTTGAATCCATCCAGCAGCGGACCCGCAAGATCGACGCCATGGCCGACGTGATCCGCCAGCATGTGCCCGAACTCGACCCGAAATACCTGGATGCCGATGTCAGCACTTTTGATCGCCAGGTTGGCCATGCCGAGGTACTGCTTGGCGCGTTGATCTCAGGGCTGACCAACGTCGTGGCATTTACAGTGGACGAACTGGGGCACCGCTACACGGGCATTCCCGGGATCGAAGGCCTCAAGGTGAACATGCATGATGTTGGACACAACAAGACCATTGGTGGCCTGGCAGCCGAGGAAATCCGTTCCCGTTGCCGTCACCATCACATGACATTGGTCGACCGCATCGTGAAGCGACTCAAGAGCGTACCCGAAGCAGGGGGTACGATGTTCGACAACACCATGATTTTCTACTTCCCGGATGGAGGCGAAACGCACCACTCGCACGGCACCGAGTATCCGTTTGTTGTCATGGCTGGCGACAACGCCAGGCTCAACCTGGGCCGCCGCTATATTCGACTGCCGAACTATGGCCAGCCCGGCCATAAGACGCTGGGTAACTGGTACACCACGCTGCTGAACGCCTATGGCAACCCGATCGATCACTACGGAGCCCTTGACGTGGGGCTGAAGGGGATCAACCAGGAAGGTCCGATCGAACAGTTTCTTATCTAGTGGTTCGACCTCCTGCGCCATTTCGACGATAGCTGCACCTTCCAGTGACCGCAGCGATGGTAGTTATGAGATATGATGGATGTGAACGTGGACCAACCGATCAAGAAAACCAGGCTGGTAATGAAAACGATTGCGTACTACTCGCTGATGTGTTTCGTGTGCTTATCCCTCTTTCCGGGGATTGCAGCGCGTGCTGATGAGATTGCGCAATCTTTTGGCGTACCGGCGGCGACACAACAAGTCCTTGAGCGTAACTGTGTCAGTTGCCATGGTAAGGAGACCGAGGAGGGCAACGTTCGACTTGATGACGTTGGTAACCTTTCGCTTAATGACCAGTTGGATTTGCTGAACCGGATGCAGGAACAGCTTTACCTGGGCGAGATGCCTCCACGGGAGTCTCGGCAGCCAACGGAAGCGAATCGTAAGGAACTTGCCAGCTGGATTTCCAGGCAGCTAAGAAAACACAATGCCGCGAAGTTCGAGGAAAAACTACGGACGCCTGATTACGGAAATTACGTTAATCATGACGAGCTGTTTTCCGGGGATCATAAAGCAGAACGTGGATTCACCTACGACCGACGCTGGTTGATTAGCGAGTTTATTTTTAATGCCAAGATCAATGAACTAGTAGACCATGTAGGGATGCGAACCATCGATGGTAAGCGAATGTCTGTCATCGGTGACAATGGCGTTAACCTGGGTACCAGGTTTGGCGGTGCTACGTTGCGGCAGAGTATCACCAATCCCTTCCTGTTGCCGACGAACATCGGCGTGCGTTACTACGACAATGCGATGCTTACAGGTGGGCACCTGCTGACCATGATCACCAATGCCAAGAAGATCGCTGGTTACATGTCCTCTGAGCAGACGATCAAGGCGCATTACCCCGCCATGCATCGCCTCATGAAGATGGAGTTGGATCATCGGGAAATCCTGCGATCCCGGGAGCATTTCTTAACCAGCCATATTGAAAGGGTTGCCCAGGATATCTACGGGGAGAAAAGCGATTCCCTGTTGCCGGAGTTTGTCAGGATCACGGTGGAGGAAATACCGGATTACAAGACGGATCGAGATGGTAATCCGATAAAGAGAACCAACCTGGAGTTGTTGCGGATTCGCTACAGGGAAGATGTGCAGGCCGTTTATCGTGGCATTGGCCAGTACAAGCAAGCTGGTGTTACGTTCGAGCAAGTCATTGAAAAATGCGAGCGGGAATGGTTCAACTTTGGAATGCATCCGAAGCGGCTGCGGGCACGAGTTACCCTCATGAAGGTCCTGGCGAAACAGTGGGACATGTCGCTGATTTACGAGGATGTAAGCAAGCAAAAGATATCCGTACCGCCCTATAAACCGCAGTCGGATGCGGAAATGGCAATCATCACATCGTCTATTTTAAAGCATAGAAAAAAAGGCGATCGTTATCTCCAGGTCATTGATAAATGCATGAAGGAATGGGCGCAGGCGTTTCAAGCGGAACGTGATGCGGCAGGCTTGTCTGATGATCGCCTGCTTGGCGACGTGGTGACCGAACTTTTTGCCAAGCTCTATCATCGCCAGCCGACAGCGAAAGAATCCCAGGAGAACATTGTCCTGTGCAGAACCTTCATGGAAAGCCTGGACAATCAACAGGCGATCGCCAAGTTGATTGAATCGTTGATTCTCAGTTCAGAGATTGTTTATCGCACAGAGTTCGGGCAGGGATCGGCTGATGAACACGGCCGGAGGATGATGTCACCACGAGATGCCAGCTATGCGCTTGCGTATGCATTAACCGACAGTCGCCCCGACGAGGGATTGGTTGTGGCGGTCGAAAACGGCAAGCTCCAGACGAGGGATGACTATCGTCGTGAAGTCATTCGAATGCTTAACAGAAGGGACCAGTATTACATCATTGATGAAACGGTCCAGAAAAACGGTTTCAATTCGAGCATCACGAACATGCCAATCAGGAAACTACGCTTCTTCAGGGAGTTCTTTGGTTACACGAAGGCCATGACCATTTTCAAGGACGACGCGCGTTTCGGTGCGGGACGCTACGACAACGTCAAGGGACGGTTGGTGGATGAAGCGGATATGCTGGTTGGCTATATCCTGGAGAAGGACAAGAACGTTATTGAGGAGTTGTTAAACACGGAGGATTTCTATGTCTATCATTCGGGTAACAATGAGTCCATGAAAGCAGCGTCAGATCGAATCAGGAAGATCTACGACTACTTTCGTGCTTTTGACTGGGAAGATTTCACGGAGGAAGAACTTTACCAGCACTGGGATTTCATCAAGGAAATGCAGATGATGGGTACTGTGTTTCCGGACTTTGAAACAAATGCGAAGCGACGAAAGAACTGGGTCAGGACATTCAAAACCCAGATGACCAGCTATACGTTTCGATATGCGAACGGTCAAAAAACAGCTGCGCCCTATGACGCTACAGGAATGGCTTACTGGAACAAGAGTGATGCTTCCACTCGAACGGGCCAGCAGATGCGAGGCCCGGAGGTAGGCAAGTTTTTCAATATCGATTTTGCAAACTGGGACTATCCCACGATCCAGCCCGCCAGGATTGAACATAGAAAAGGCATGCTCACCCACCCGGCCTGGTTGATTGCTCACTCCCTGAACCTGGAGACTGACCCGGTTCGCCGTGGCAAGTGGATTCGTGAGA
This sequence comes from Planctomycetota bacterium, assembly GCA_036124135.1. Lineage (GTDB taxonomy): Bacteria > Planctomycetota > Planctomycetia > Pirellulales > Pirellulaceae > JAZADA01. The sequence goes on from JAZADA010000013.1 coordinate 5,214, forward strand.
AACTACTCGCTGGCACCATCTCCGATGTGCCGATTACCGTGGACGCGGTGGTCCCGGAAGACCATCACAAAACACTGCGTCAGCGTCTCGACATGAAGACCGGGGAAAAATACTGCTGGAAGTGCCATCAGAAAATGAATCCGCTGGGCCTGGCGTTCGAGATCTATGATGACTTCGGTCGCTATCGCACGGCGGAGCGCCTGGAACATCCGGATAACCTACTCAAGGCAGCTCCGCGAAGTCGGGCTATCCATATTGACGGTAGACCGACGTACAAAACGTTGCCGGTCAATGCAAAGGGTTTTCTCGAGGGCACGGGCGACAAATCGCTTGATGGCGAAGTCGACGATGCAATCGACCTGGCCGAACGCCTGGGGAAATCTGAACGTGTGCGTCAATCCATCATTCGACACGCCTTTCGTTTTTTCCTGGGCCGTAATGAAATGCTGTCCGATTCACAAACCCTGATCGATGCAGATCAGGCCTACCTTGATAGCGGTGGCAGTTTTGATGCCGTGATCGTATCCTTGTTAACATCTGATTCATTTATATACCGCAAGCCGGTGGAAAAATAAGTATGTCGACCAATAGAAGAACATTCCTGGCTACCTCGGCCCTGGGCGCCGGCAGCCTGGCACTATCACCTTCTTTCAATCATCTCCTGGGAGCCAGCGGGGACAGCGCGCATCCTCACCGGTTTATCTTCATTAGAAAGTCAAACGGTAACGTGCCGGAGCAGTTCTCTCTTCCATCATTTTCGATGGAAGAGAAAAAGAAGGACCACGATAAAGTGGCTTTCGAGGCTGACCTCGACAAGCATGAACTGCCAGTGTGGCTGACATCCCTGGAGGATCACAAGGAACATATGACCATCCTGCATGGAATCTCCATGGCGGTGAGTGGTGGAGGCCACTATTCATTTTCAGGTTGCATGGGAGCTTATAAAGCGGGTCGGAACGTGATCAGCGGGATCAAACGAACAACGGTTGATTTTGAACTGGCTAAACTTGTTCCCTCGCCTTTCAGTCACGTCGAACTTTCCTTGACGGGTGACTACAGCACTTTTAGATCGGGTATCGTTCCTGGCTATTCTGCCCCGGCGCGGCATCAAAGAAATTACTGTTATGCGGATCCGCAGACTGCCTATAACGAACTTTTTAAGTCGGTGACTAATCCTGATGCGGTAGGCTCGGAAAATGTGCTGCTCGATTACCTGCGTGACCAGGAAGGCCGAAAGCTCAAGGGGCTTGATGGTAAGGAACGCGTGAAAATCAGCAATCACGTCGACTCCATCCAGGCAATCCGGGAACGCAATGAGAAGGTGGCCTCGCTGTCTGGTATCATCGCTGCAAATCTCCCCAGGATTGATGAAATACATGCTCAAGGCGGTCCCAATGCCAGTCTCCTGCAAAAGCAGGATGCGTTCACGGATGTCCTGGTCTCGGCACTGATCTCAGGGTTGACCAATGTCGTGACTTTCACCATCGACGAACTTTCAACACCAATTACGACTTTACCAGGCAACAAGAGTCGCTTAGATCTTCACCGATTGGGGCACAGCAAGGATACGGAACTCAGGAATATCGTGAAGGCCAGCCATATGGCTCAAGTCGCGAAGATGATCACGAAACTGAAGTCAGTTCCCGAAGGGAATGGGACGATGTTCGATAACACGACGATCATCTACTTTCCGGAAACGGGTGCCGGGCACCACGGGCCGGATACCGAAGCTCCGATGGTCATCATGACGGGCAAGAATTCGCAACTGGATATCGCCGGGCGTTTTATTCGTTTGCCGTTCCATGCCACCGAAGGGCACAAGACTCTCAGTAACTGGTACACCACGCTGCTCAATGCCTACGGTAATCCAATTGAACATTACGGTGACCTGGACCTGGAAATGTCCCGCAAGAAGCTGGACCAGTCAGGGCCCATCAAGCAGTTGATGGGTTAGTTGCCGTATCCTGGGTTTAGCCAGGTCAGGATTTCCTTGACGGTCATAGCACCAGGAAGGTTTGTGGCAGGCTGGGGGAAGGCGTGCTCATGGATTTCTATTTCCTCGCTCTTCAAGATCCTTCTTTTTCCAGCCGGATCTTGCTGGCACGATCGATGACCGCCTGGGCCGCGTCGTTGAGTAGCAGGATTCCAATGATGAAGATCAGCAAGCCGTTGGAAAAATGTGCACCTGTTCCATCGACCAGTAACTTGGTGGCAATCACTGCCAGGATGGAAAGCATCAGGACACCAAAATGCTTGTTCTTCGAGATGATGCGACTGAGTGGGATCATCCCGAAGATCATGATCAGCGATGCGATCAGGATCGCCACGGCCATCCACCAGAAGTGAGTTTCGATGCTCATGATGGCCACGGCCGCGAAAACGGAATCGAGGCTGAAGAGAATGTTCATGCCGACCAGGTAAGCGATCACGGCCACAAAGCGGAATGTGCCGGTGGGGGCCGTGCTTTCACCATGGGCATGCCCGTGGAGTTCTTCACGCAGCTTGTGGTAGTACTCGAAGAATGCCATTACCAGGATAATCAGTCCTCCCAGGAACAGGACCAGGCTCATCCAGGTAAGTTCCTCCGGATGTTTTGCGAACCAGCGATTAGGAAGCCAGGCATAATCCGGGAGCGGGTTTTGCAGGAAGACCAGCTGGGAGAGGCTAAAGAGCAAACCAATTCGCAGGAGCGCGGCGAAAACCAGCGCGGTCGATCGCCACACCAGGTGCCGGCGTGGTTCCAGCTTGAGTCCCTTCAGGGAAAACTCGATCAGCAAGCCATTGTCGATTCCCAGGCCCGCGCTTAAAAGGACCAGCGAGATAAAAGATAAAAATACTTCCATATCGATCTTTCAGTGGAAAAGGTCAGGGTGTGGTGTTGCCGACAGTCACTGGTGAAGATGGTTTTGACTTCAGTCCCACCGTGTTGACGGCAATCACCCGGTAGGTGTAGGTCTTGCCAGGCTCAGCCCTGGTGTCGGTGAATTGCATGGGAACCAGTGGCTGCGTGGGCGTGTCGCTATAGAGCAGGTTCTGGAAGAGGGGGCGTCCGAAGCGGTTCTTACCTTCTTTCGGAACGTTGGCCAGGAAGCGGTTGTCACGTCGGATGATGAAGCGAGCCAGGCCACTCTCCAGGTCAGCCTCTACCTGCCAGCTAAGTTGATTCCCTTTGATTTCTAGATTGGTGGGAGCAGGTGGTGGTGTCGTGTCGGCCACGGCCGTGTCTTTCACGTATTGCATCCAGCCGCGTGCTACGCTGGCATTGGGGAACCAGGCTGCCTTCAAGGGATCCCCTTCATGCTGCGCGGCGGGGACCGCTTTGAAACCAGTTGGCTTGGCGAGCCAGGCCTGGTCGGTTGGCATGGGTCTGAGTGGCTGGCCACTTTTCTTGGGAAGGCGCAGCTGCAGGCAGGCATTGAGCCAGGGGATGGCAAAGTAACGCTGGTTACCACATTCGTGGGCGGTTAACGGATCGACTGATACTCCGATCAGCGCTCCGCGGCCACGCATCCCGTAAAAGAAAATTTCATTGGCAGGCCAGACGCGTGCGAAGCGACCATCCTTGACCGTGACGCCTTCTTTCGTCCCCGGGTTACACATGACCGGGACTTTCAAGGCAGCGGTAGGGATCGTGTGGGGTTTGATAGCCGGTCGATCCGTGTTTACTTCCAGCAGGGGAACTCCGGATCGCAGCCAGGCCGCCGCTACCCGCTGTGGGTGAAGCAGCACCATGCCACCGGCCCAGTGTCCGCCGCCACTGTGTCCCCAGAGGGCCCAGGGTACCTTCGCTAGTTCCGGATGCCCGGATTTCTTGCCCAGGTCGACGAGGCATTTTTGAAATGCCTTGTCCGAACCGTTGCGCGGGTCACACCAGAGCTGGCAGTCAGCTTTCTGGGGTTGTTCATAGGAAGGAGCCAGCAGGGCGCAGTCATGCTTGCGGGCCAGCGACTGCCAGTGAAGGTCATAAGCGCCACTCAAGCCTGACGAGCAGGAGCCTTCGCCACAACCGTGTTGGTGGACGACGACGCCACGCAAGGTTTTGACGCCCTGGGGAATCCAGATCGTGTAGTTCACGGGAAAGCTCAACTCGCCTGCTTGCTGGGAAGCCTCGTAACGGACACGGTAGTACGGTGGGTCTGCATCGGGAAAGACATCGTAGGGCGGATTTTGAGCAAGCAACATGGTCGGTAATGCAGCGAGTAAAATCGCTGCGTGACAGAGAGTCGTTAATGGTGATTTGTGGTGCATGATAACCGTCTGTCGTAAGAGTTCCTGGATTGGAATGAATGTTGGGGTGGCTATTCTAACACCTGCCAGTGGCGGTTAACATCACTCTCCATGTTACCTTTTGATTGTCGAAGTAAGATTGAATCTCGACAAGTCACTTCAGCGGTCCCCCTGTTAGCGTGTAGAATAAGAATCATTGTTAACTGGGGATGAAGGATGATTCCATGAGTAAACAGGCAGTTTTAATTTTTCGGCTGCTGGCTGGTGCATTGCTGGTCCTGATTTCGGGTGCTTTTCTGCAGGCAGCCCAACCGGCACCTTTCATCGTGGCTAAGGGACTGGCTGTCAAACCGTTTGCAATTGACCAACTGGCCAATCCTGCCAGTATCGACATAGACGATCGGGGACGCGTCTGGGTTGCCGAGGCCTTGAACTACCGTAAGAAGGCACGTCCGCAAGGTGATCGGATCCTGATCCTTGAGGATACGGACAAGGACGGACGTGCCGACTCGACGAAAGTGTTCTATCAAAACCCGGACATCGACGGCGTGCACGGGGTCTGTGTGCTTGGCAACAAGGCAATCGTTTCTGCGCCCGACCGAATCCTTCTCTTGACCGATACCGATGGTGACGACAGGGCAGATGAAAAGAAGCTGCTGTTCATGGGTAAGGTCATCAACCCGGTACACGGTCAGCATGATCATGCGATTCACGCGGTCATGTTCGGTCCCGATGGACGACTCTACTTTAACTTCGGGAATTTTAATGCGGAGTTGCGGCGCGAGGATGGTTCCCTGGTCAAGGATATCTACGGCTTTCCAGTTAACAACAGTCGCCAGCCGTACCAGGAAGGAATGGTTATTCGCTGCGAGTTGGACGGTAGTCGAGTTGAGGTGCTGGGCCACAATTTTCGTAACAACTGGGAGGTGACGGTCGATTCATTTGGATCGATGTGGCAGTCGGACAACGACAACGGATCGAGTTCCTGTCGCGTGAATTTTGTCATGGAGCACGGTAACTTCGGCTATCGAGATGAGAAAACGGGTGCTGCTTACGGCGCCCGGCGAACCAACATGGAAGCCACCATCCAACGTCAAATGTGGCACCAGAACGATCCGGGTGTGGTGCCCAACCTGCTGATTACCGGCTCAGGCGCGCCGACAGGTATCCTGGTTTACGAAGGCGATTTGTTACCGGAGCCGTTTCGTGGGCAGATGATCCATGCCGAACCGGGTCGCAACATGGTTTGGGCGTTTCCGGCAAAGCAGGTTGGGGCAGGCTATTCCGCTCGAATCATGGAACTGGCCCGTAATGATGTTGACCGTGACTACCGTCCCTCGGACGTTTCCGTGGCGCCGGATGGTTCCCTGTTTATTGCTGACTGGTTTGATCCGGTGGATTGCTGCCATCGCACGCTCAACGACGCGGGTCGCATCTTTCGTGTGGCTCCTCCCGGGCATGTTTACGCGGTGGGTAGTTACGATTATCGTACCCCCGAGGGTGCTGTACGGGCGCTGCGGAGTCCCAACCTGTCGGCGCGTTACCGGGCCTGGAAGGCCTTGCTGGAGATGCAGGCCAGCGCTCGCCCTGTCCTGGAAGAGATGGCAGTCGATTCTAACCCGCGCCTGCGAGCGCGTGCCCTCTGGCTGTTGGCCGCTTTCAAGGAGGGTACGGCCCAGGCGGTCGAGATGGCTCTAGAGGATCAATCAGCAGACGTGCGTGCGCTCGCCCTGCGCATCACGCGGCGGCATCGCTTAGCGGTGGAACCGATCGTGCGGCGACTAGTACGTGATGACTCGCCCCTGGTGCGACGTGAATGTGCTGTTTCCCTGCATCGGCTTGATTCTCCTGAATCGGTTCAGCTGTGGGTTCAACTGGCCCAGCAACATGATGGGAAAGATCGCTGGTACCTCGAATCGCTCGGCATCGGTGAAGTGGGTAAAGAGACGGCTTGCCTGGATGCCTGGCGGAAACAAGTTGGACGGCATTGGAAGACGGCCGGCAACCGTGATATCGTCTGGCGTTCACGTGCACCCCAGGCGGCGACGCTGCTGGCTGAATTAATGCTGGATGCCAACGTTCCTGCGACAGAGCATCCTCGCCTGTTGCGGGCCCTGGATTTTCACGATGGACAACAGAAACAGGTTGCCTTGAACGAGTTGCTGACATCGGACCCGAAACGTAATCCCGTCGTCTGGCTGGAAGCTTTCCAGCGAGCCAGTCCGCAGTTACTGAAGGCTCATCCCGATATCGCTAAACGGGCCGGTTCGGTGATGCTTAATAGTAAAGGTACGGTCACCTTCGTGGACCTGGTGGCGCGCTTCAACCGTCGCGATTTGATCAGTCACTTAATGGACATGGTGGAGAGTACGCCAGAAAATGAAGCGGGCATCCGGGCGGTTGGTCAGATCATTGCTTTCCAGCAGTGGGATCCGATCTGGAAAGCCCTCGCTGATCCGAATCGCTCGACGCCTTTCATCAAGGCACTCGGTTACATTGACAACCAGCATTCGAAAAATTACCTAACTGGTGTAGTAACCAATGAATCCCAGCCCGAGGCGATTCGATTGCTTGCCATCGCCTCGATGGGACAGAGTTCAACCCCCGCCCAGGAACTGATGAGACTCGTTGAGCAGAACAGGTTGCCCAAGGAGTTCTTTGCACCAGCCATCCGGGCGTTGACTCTTTCCCCGGGGCCCAATACCCGGATGTATGCTGCTGGAAAATCAGACCTGCTGATTCCTGCCAAGAGTCGCTGGCCCCTGGAGAAATTACTGGCGACTACGCCTGACGTCACCAAGGGTTTTGCCGCCTTTCAGAAAGGCGGTTGTATCAAGTGTCACAGTATCGGAGACCAGGGGAAAGATTTTGGCCCGGCTCTTTCCGCCATTGGTACCCGGCTCAGTCCCAGGCAACTGTTCCAGGCCATCCTGAAGCCCAGCGAAACGATTAGCCTGGGTTACGAAGGTGTAAGCGTGCTGACCGATAAGGGTGTTTTGCACACGGGTTTTGTTACCACCGAAACGAAAGAGGCGTTGACGTTGCGAATCCCTGGCGGACTGCAAAAGGTGATTCCCAAGGAGAGCATTGATTTTCGCAAACGATCGAAGGTTTCCTTGATGCCGGTGGGCATTGACGCCGTACTTTTGCCGCAGGAACTGGTCGATCTCGTTGGCTGGCTGAAAACGCAGCGCATGGCAAGTCCCCGGAAATGATCTCGTCCGGTACTTCCTGGCTAGCCAGGCGATCTTGATAGACGTCAGAAAGTGTCTCCATTATACTAGGTGAATAAGCCTGCCATCGGTTCCCCGGACAGAGGCGGATCGAGAAGCACGACCTGCCATGACATAACCTGTCGGCTTGTGAAGCTCCAACCCACCCAGAAATTTTGGCCATGAAACATTCCCTTCACTTGATCGTTGTTGCGATCGCCTTAACGGGCTGCCTACGACCTTCCTGCGCCTGGGCCGCGGATGGCGAAACGGTTTCCAGGGAGCGTATTCAGTCACTGCTCAAGACCTATTGTTATCGTTGCCATGGTGCGCAGAAACAAAAGGGAGACATCCGGTTGGATCAACTGGATTTTGACCTGGTGAAAGGGAAGTCGACGGAAACCTGGCACGACACCCTGAATAAGCTCAATCTTGGTGAAATGCCGCCGGAAGACGCAGCTCAGTTGTCGACGGAAGAACGTCGCCAGCTGGTTAGCTGGCTGACCGAGCAGCTGCGACTTGCCGCGCGTGCCAGGAAAGGTTCGGGCGGACAGGTAGTGATGCGGCGACTCAACCGGGCCGAGTACCAATACACCATGAGTGACTTGCTCGGAATCCAGATGGATTACAGCGAAGAGCTACCTGCTGATGCCAGGTCGAGCGATGGCTTTCGCAATAATGGCGCTTCCCTGGAAGTGAGTGCGCTGCAAATCGAAAATTACCTTAAGGCAGCTCGCAAGGCGATGGATTTTGTCCTTGTCGAAGGTGACCAGCCGGATCGTGCGGTGTCCGAGATTCCCAGGAGTAAAGGAAAAGCCAGAGGGGTAGGGGGGCGACGTTTCATTGGCGATTCTTCTGAACGCCTGGGGCGTGTGAATTATTGGCACGGATCGTTCAAGGATTTGCCTCGGACGGACGTTTTCACGATACGGATCAAGGCTCACACCGACCGTAAGCCGGGGCAACCTGCTCCTATCCTTTTTGCCCGCTATGGGTATTTCGTTTCAGGATTGACCCTAAACATCATGGCGGATGCGGGTGAGATTGAGATTGCCTCCACGACCCCTCAGTATTATGAGATTCCTGGTCGCCCGGAATTTTTTCCTCTTCCGGAAGCTCATGTGCCAGCGGAGAAGTTGAACGGCATTATCACGCTGCAGAACGTCTTGGTTGATGGAGAGCCTCTTCCGAAGCCCGTCAGCAAGGTGATCGAGGAGAAAAAGAATGGGAAGACCAGGAAAAAGAAAATCCAGGAATATCCAGAAGACCCTGACTTTCCTCGCATTATCATCGATGCTGTAGAGATCGTACGGCATGATCACGACTCCTGGCCTCCTGCGACTCACCGTAACATTGTTCCTGAAGATGCGGATTTGGGATCGGATGATTCCGTGCGACGAGTTCTCAAAGAATTCCTGCGACGAGCCTGGCGTCGACCGGTGGACGAGGCAGAGCTGATACAGTGGGTTTCTCATTTCAAGGCGATTCGAGGGCAAGGTGGTTCTGATGTTTTTGCCCTCAAGGAAACGCTGGCGGCCTCCTTAGCCTCTGCGAATTTCATTTTTCTGAGCGAGCCTCATTTGGCGAGCAAAACGCGACCACTGTCTTCCCATGAATTGGCGACCCGACTGTCGTATTTTCTCTGGAGTTCTCTGCCTGATGAAGAACTATTTGCGTTGGCCGATTCAGGAGAACTGCTGAAGCCAGCTGTTTTGCAGAAACAGTTTGAGAGAATGTTTGCAGATGAAAAAAGTGATCGCTTTGCTGAACAGTTCTGCATGCAGTGGCTGGACCTTGAGGGTGTCGATCGAGTCGCTATTAATCCCCAGTACTACAAGAAATTCGATAACGCGTTAAAGCCTGCCATGGTTGGCGAGACGCTGGCCTTTTTTAAGGAGATCCTGCAGAGCAACGCTTCGGCACTTCAGTTTATCGATGCTGATTTTACGATGCTGAACGCAGCCCTCGCGAAACATTATGGATTAAGTGGTCCAAGGTCACAGCGATTCGAGCGCGTGTCGCTGAAGGGAACGCAGCGTCCTGGTGGTCTCCTGGGGCATGCTTCTACGCATCTTGCTGGATCGGACGGTGCGGATTCTCATCCGATCAAACGTGCCGTCTGGATCCGGGAACATCTCCTGCATGATCCTCCCAATCCTCCGCCACCCGATGTTCCTGACCTGGCAGCAAGCGTACCTAATTTCGAAAAGCTCTCGATCCGTGAACAACTCGTGCAGCATCGAGAGAAAGAAGCCTGTGCCGATTGTCATCGCAGCATCGATCCATGGGGAATTGCACTTGAGCGGTATGATGCGATCGGGTTGCTAAGAGAAAATACCGCGCGGTTGAAAAAGCCGGTTTCCACGGAAACGGTGCTACCGGGCAATCATCAGGTCTCGGGTTTGGCCGACTTGCAAAAATTTTTGCTCGACGTGAGACGAGATCAATTTGCTAAGGCATTAGTCTCAAAAATGCTGATTTATGCCCTGGGACGATCCCTGGAACTGGCGGATGATCCCCTGGTCGAGGAATTAAGTGTACAATTTGCTAAGGACGATTATCGACTCTCCGATTTGATGAAAAATATTGTCATGAGCGAGCTGTTTTTGTCGCGATAATGACCACAAGAATAGATCTTTGATGCACAGTGATAAGGATGCCGTCATGAATCAAAAATCGCTACCAATGAAACGCCGGACCATGCTCAAGGCAGCTGGGATCTCGTTGGCCTTGCCCTGGATGGAGTCCTTTGCGGGGCCCCAGGAAAAATCGCCTCCGCGTCGCTTCTGTTCCATCTATTTTCCCTACGGTGTCAGCCTGCCCAAGCAGGAAGGGCAATACGGTCAATGGAACTGGTTTCCCAAGGGTAACGGCACAGATTTCACTTTCAATAA
>JAZADA010000014.1:0-5230 GCA_036124135.1 Planctomycetota bacterium
ATCGACCTGGTAATTCGCCAGTATGTCCTCAAGGACTTTACGTACGAACGCTACCTCGGTTGCTTGCCAGCGAGCAGGATCCAGTGATCGAGGAGCAATCAAGATCAGGTGTTCACGCTGGCAAAGAGCTTTCCATTGCTCGATGACAGGGTCCTGCTTGTTGGCCCCGGGTTCGTGGAGCCAGATGACCGCTCCATGGGGTACGTCGGCGCGATAGTTTTCCGGGACATACGCCTGGCAGGTGTTCTGTTCTTCCGGGATCTTGATCTCGACCATGCCTACTGCCGGTTGATCTGCAGGTGGTTCACCCGCAGCGTCCGGAGTGGGTGGGATCGACGGAGGTACTTGCCGGGGGATACCGGTCAGGGTTACCTGGAGGGTTTGGTCCTTGCCTGCACGCTTGATCTTGATTGCCAGGGTTTCCTTGATGGCTCCGTTGGCGACTGCCGTGCGGAGTTCCGCGGCATTCTTGACCGGCGTGTCGCCCAGGGCGATGACCCAATCACCGGCCATGATTCCGGCCTTGCTGGCAGCACTCTCGGGGTAGACGTAACGAACCTGGACCCCCGGTTCGTTGATGGAATTGCGTGCTGGAAGCAGTCCCAGGAAGGGATGCTCGTAGGCTTCCAGCTTGTCCGTCAGCGTCACATCCTTCTCGATACGTTCCGTACCTCGTGTGAATGCGACCTGTACCACATCTCCAGCGTACTGGGTCCCCAGGGCGTGCTTGAGTTGAGCCTGTCGAGTGATGGGGAGGCCGTTGATTTCCACGATGCGATCACCGACTTGCATGCCCGCCTCGGCCGCTGGTGACTTGGCCTGGCAGACCGCAACGATCGCTGGGTCCGCATAGATATCTTTTCCCTTGAGCGAGATTCCCAGCAGGCCGGGATACAGGTCCTTGCCCGCCTTGAGCGTGTCAAGGTGAGGCAGGACATCGTTCAGCGGGACGGCAAAACCAATGCCCGAGTCATACCATTCAGCGCCGGCAACCTCGCCTTGCTGCTGGGGTGAGAGAGGAACCAGGATTCCCATGGTGCGTCCGCGAATATCGACCAGCGGTCCTCCGTAATTGCTCGGCGAAATCTTGGCGTCGGTCTGGATCGACTTTCCCCAGATTCGATTGGTGGCACTGAGGATGCCCACGGAAGCATTGCAGCGCTTCGGGTCGAACGTGCGCCCAATAGCGACGGTCCATTGGCCGACCTGCATTTGGTCGCGGGGAACCGCGATTGCGGGTGTCAGTTCCTGGTCGGTGCTAACCTTGAGCAAGACGAGCATGCGGCTTCGATCTCGCGAAACGATCTGGGCTGCAGCACGTTTTCCGTTAGGCAGGGTTACCAGGATGGACGAGGGTTGTTGGATGAAATTGAAGGCGCTGGAAAGTACGTAGCCGTCGGCGGAGACAATCAGTCCGGTGGTGGGTCCGGTACCAACCAGCACCTCGCCAACCTTTTCCAGGCCGCCGAGTGTTTCGATGCGGACGACCGATGCGGAAGCCAGGTTGACTGCCTGCTTGATGACCTGCTCTTCCTGGGCATCAACAGAGGTCTGGGCATGGGCAATGCTGGTCAGCGAGAGTGCCCACAGGGCGAGGCTGGTTAGGCAGGAGGAGGTAAGTGCTTGGTGCATGTGAAAACTCGTGGCAATGAAAATAGATCGGATGATCAGCAACGGATGTTATGGAAACCTGTGCAGGGTCGGTGTGGGATTAGTTTTTTTCTTCCAGTTTTAATTCCATTTCGAGCAACTCCTGGCCACGTTGAATAATCAACTGCACCGTATCAATCTGGTCGATCAAGGACAGTTCGTTTTTCAGCGTTTTGCACGATTCTGCCATGCGGTCGTTGACGAACAGGATCAGGTCATCGGCCTTCAGGCCCTTGCTTGCGGCCGGCGAATCGTTCCGGATGCGATCGATGTAGGGAGGAGTCTTGGTTAGCAGGTCGGGGACCAGCAGGATCCCAAGCTTGTGTAGGGTGTGAGGTTGGTCGGGTCGCTTGGCCGTTTCGTCGACGCTGCGTGGACGGGTTTTTCCGGCCAGGATGTCATCAATGGCGTCGTTCAATTCTGCCATCGGAATCGCGTAGTTGAGCCATGTGTTCGAAAGTGAATTGCGTAGCTCCTTGCCCAGGATGCCTGCCAGTCTGCCTTCCCGGTTCGTCAGCGCCCCACCGGCAGCTCCCGGGTTGTTTGTCATGGCATCGAGGATAAAGACGGGGCCACGATAGGTGGTTTTGAATGCGCCGCGGCGTGCATCAAGGGGCGCCTTGGCAGCCACGATCCCATGCAGGACGCTGGCTGGTTCGTCACCAGTAGCCACGCCATAGAGGTTGCTGAAGGCCAGCACGCGATCTCCTGATTCCAGGTCGACGGCAGTATTGCGAGCAAAGAAATCAAGGCGGTCGGTATCGATTTTCAGCACGGCTATTTCCAGGCGTGGATCGGCTCCCACCAGGGTGGCCTGGAACTTGCGGCCATCGTTGAGGACGGCGGTAATGTAGTCCGTGTCGAGGACGTAACTCCAGGCCGTCAGGATATGACCTTTCTCGGAGATCAGGAAGGCGCTCTGGTAGGCCTCCAGGCCCTTGATCCCACCCGCTCCATAGATCTTGACCATCTTCGATTGCAGGCTGGCTGAAACGGTTGAGAAGCTGCTGGTTTCCTGCCCGTGGCTGGGTGCAGCCATGGTGGCGATCAATAACCAGCCGCTAATCAGCCAGGTGAAGCGACGTTGCCGGGTTTCATGGTAGATCATGGATTCGTATTCTTTGAAAGGTTGCGCTGTAATGAAGCTCAGCTTACGGCTTCTTTGTTTCCTGCTTCTTCTGTGCCGGGATCGCGTAATTGGTAAGTTCGATGACCGCAAACTCATTGTTCCCGTAGCGAACCTTGAGCTGGTGAGGCAGAGATCGTCCATTGATGTCGCGGTAGTCCGAGAAGGATATTTCGCAGGGATCCAACGACAGGTCAGGATACATTTCCAGGCCAATCATTTTTCCAGACCGCGGATCAAACATGAAACGTGTTTCGACCACGTTGCGTGTGCCTACCAGTACATCGTAGACACCTTCCTGGTTAAGGACGGGAGCTGTTCCCAGGTAATAGACATCTCCAAATTGTGCAGGCCCCGTGGTAAGCAGTTTTTTCCAGAGGTGGAGTGACACCAGTAAACCGCCACTGCCGGCCGGAGCTAACTGGGTGTCAAAGTCCTTGCCCAGGTCAACCTTGACCTGGCCTTGCGGGAAATCAGCTCGGATTTCCTGTTCATCAAGGATGATTTCGACGTCGCCCCGATTGGCAATTTTTCCCGAAAGGGTCCACTTGCCATCGAGTTGCTGGCAGTTGGCTTCTGCCGCGAAGCGATCCCAAACGCGATCTCGGTTGAGGGTGTTGAAGTAATAATTGGCGTAGCCGCGCCGGGCCTTGAAATATTTGGCCACCGCAGCAGGCATCTTGGGGGCTGCCTGGGCCGGAGGTCCGGGGCGTCGAGGTGGCTGGGGCTTGCCCTCGGGTTTTTTTTCCCCGGGCTTCTTGTTGCCAGGTCTTTCGCCGCCGGGTTTCGGTGGGGCACCCTGCGCAGGGCGTTGGATCTTGGCCAGCAATTGCTCAGGCGAATGGACGCCGGATAAACGTACGAACGTTTCATAGGTCTTGGCGTCTCGCTGGTAGGTCAGTGGAACACGCCAGCCCCTGGGGAAGATGCCCAGTACGTTCTTGAATCCGTTGACCGTGGAGATTCGGCGATTGCCGAAAGAAACGATTTCATCGCCGTATCGCAGGCCCCGACGGTAGGCATCCGAAGACTCGAGGATGTTGGTAACGATGACACGTCCGCCCTCGTCCGTGGCCACGGTTGCTCCCAGCGTGGCATGATCAAGGATTCGCCCGCTGCGCAGGTAACCCATGAAATGCTTGATCTGGTTGATGGAAATGGCGTAGCCAACACCCACGTTGACGCGGCCTCGTTTTTCAAAAGAACCTCGGCCGTTAATGCCGATCAGGTCACCGTTGGCATTGAAGAGCGGTCCGCCGGAGTTGCCAGGATTGATGGATGCATCGGTCTGTATGCAGTCTGCATACTCCAGTAGCGTGCCAGCAGGGTACTGGTAGCGGTGGACACCGGAGACGATTCCGTAAGTGACCGTGGGCTGGAAATCGGTTGCCAGCAGGAAAGGGTTACCAATCGCGAAACACCAGTCGCCTACCTTGACCTGGTCACTGTCGACCATTGTCGCGGCAGGGAAATCATCTCGCCCAAGTAGCTTGATCATCGCCACGTCACCGACTGGATCAATGCCAACGATCACGGCGTCATAGAGGCGATCGTCAGGCATGCTGCACTTCATGGCAGATCCCGCCGGCTTGGCAACATGGAAATTAGTCAGTGCATAACCATCAGGCGTGATTACCACTCCTGATCCACCCCCCTTGCCGCCTGGGGAAAAGACAGAAATGGCAGACTTGGTAGCCCGGGCGATCGCCGCAATGCGTGCCTGCTGTGCCTTGATAACCGCCGGGGGTATTTCCTGGGCAGCAACCACTGACGGATTGTTCGTCTCGGCTAACGCAGAGATGGCCAGGGAGAAAATGCACCAGCACGTGAGTCGCTTCATTTAGTGATCCTTGCATTGCACAGGTGGAGGTGATCGGCGATGTCCAGTTGCTGGCCAAAATCGACCAGGATAGAAAGTCGTCGTACTCCCGTGATATCGATGTTAATCGTGACCGGTTTATCCTTGCCGCTGATCGCTTCCCGGAATAATTCCTTGTTGTCTCCGCGAATGACCAGTTCGACGTGACCATTATCTCCCATCCGTGGATCAATGCCAGCCACAGCCTGGAATGATTTGTGCGCATCGGCGAGACGATAAGTCAGCAAGGTCCGACTATGGATGGCCAGGCCCTTGGGGTAGGTCTGGTTGCCCAGTTGCAGTGGCTGTCCACTGAAACCGCGGTCCTGGCGAGGTTCGTATAGCTTGTTCAGACGGCCACTGGCCAGGCGTGTTCCCAGGTAAGGCATCCATTCAACCTGGGTGGCAGCCAGGTCGCTCAGGTAGACCAGGTTGCCGGAAGAAAAATCGAGCGTAATCAGTCGCGAGACGGGAAGCTTTATGGTTGCGCCGGAGACCGTCTGCAATTCAAGCTGATCGGACTGGATGTTGGCTGCCTGCACCATCAGTTGTGAGCCACTGGTATCCAGTACCTGGCAAACCGGGGCCGGGAGTTT
>JAZADA010000015.1:0-4313 GCA_036124135.1 Planctomycetota bacterium
CGTCGCCAGAAAGCTTGGCATAAAGCTCGTCTTCGGTTTTGAAATCCGAGATGCCCTGGGTGATCGGATGTGCCTTGTCCTTGATCTTGACCGTGAATTCTCCATAAGGTCCATGGCCACCGGTTCCCTTGACCCAGACTCGGCCCAGGAGGTCGCGATATTCTTTCCAGTCCTGGAAGGAACTGCAGGCAAAGTGCAGTGCCACAACGTTGCCACCGTTCTTCGTATAGGCCAACAGGCCGGACTTGGCGGCGTCGCTCGGATCGGCTTCTTTCCAGAATCCGTAGCTCAGGACGACCACGTGGTAATCAGCCAGTGCCTTGGAGGCAAAAACTTCCTTGTCCTTGCTGACGGTCACATCAAAACGGCCAGTCTTGTTGAGGACCGATTCGATGAGCTTGGTGGATTCCTGCCACTTGTGAGAACCGACATCAAAACCAGTGACAATCAGTGCCTTGACCTTGTCGGCGGCCTGCAGGTTAGCAGCCAGGGAAAGGATCAGTACAGGAAACAGTGTACGGGTCAGGGTAGTTCGGGCATGCAGCATAGTGGACTCCGGAAGGGTAAGTGAGTTTGGAATGGGTGACGCGTTGATGAGGAGTATACCCGAATGAAAGGGTGTAAAAAAGCATTCGCAGGGCACACGCCGGAAAATGCTGATGCCGGCGAGGCTGCTACTAGGAATCAAGGCGGACTTTGCTAAAGTAAGTGGCGACAGTCGCAATAAATTGATGAGTCAACTGATGCGCCGGTGAAGCGACCCGCCTGGCCATGTTTCATTCGAGGAGCGAGAGTCCTATGCAACGTGTTAGTTTGCTTGTGTTCACAGTCCTGGTCAGCGCCCTCCTGGGCTGCCAGAAACCGGCACCATCTACAGGTGAATCAGCCGGGAGTGGCCGCAAGATCGCGGTGATTAGTATCACGAGTGACGCCCAGGCGGATCCGCAAAAAGTTAACATGGCTTTGACCTTCGCGAGGTTCTGCGTCGACGAGAAGTACCAGGTGGCTGTCTTTTTTAATGTTAAAGGTGTTCTCCTGCCCACCAAGACGTTTGCGGACGACTTCAAGTACCAGGAGTACGATCCGCTGAAGAGTCAGATTGCGGCCCTCTCCAGGGACGGAGCGGAGATTCATGTCTGCCCGGTGTGCATGAAGGACCTCGATGTTCAGAAGGAAGACATCATGGAAGGCGCCTTTGTAACCACGAAGCCGAAGCTGTTTGGTAACCTGGGACCGGATACGATGGTCTTTACGTACTAGCCTGTGTTGATCTGCCGAATAGGCGAGAGAAACCAGCCAGGCACTGGTCAAGGTGAATACGGGAAAGGTGGTCGGCCATGGTGAAATCGCGACAATGGGTGTGCTCGGTGTTAGTCGTCGGCCTCGCGTGCATGGCAGCGGATAAGTTGCAGGCCCGGACGTTTCTGTACCTGTCACTGGCATCAGAAAACGGCTTGGCTGTTTACCAGGTAAATGATCAGACCGGTAAGCTCAAGTACCTGCGACTGCATGACCTGGGAACGGATCCGGGGCCCATCTCTGTTTCACCCGATCAACGCACTATCTATGTGTCACTACGGAATGCCGGGAAACTGGCTGCGTTCAGGGTACGTGCGAAGGATGGTAGCCTCGAACACCTGTCGACGGTGGTGGCCGAGCCGGACCCTGCTTACCATTGGCCCGATCGAACCAGGCGTTTCCTGATTTCCGCCTACTACCAGACAGGTAAGGTTGCCCTCCATCGGCTTGATACACGTGGTGCGATTATCGCGGAAGGAGCTCGCTGGTATACGACGGCGCGGAATGCGCACGGCATCGCCGTCAACCGCGGAAACCATCGCGTTTACGTTTCCCATACCGGAGCCAATGCCATTTACCAGTTCGATTTTGATGCGAATGCCGGTAAGTTGAAACCATCGGTCACACCAGTGATTCGAACGGGACCGCAGACCGGGCCGCGGCATATCTCCCTTCATCCCGGCAAGCCGTTCGCTTATGCGGACAATGAGCAGGGAAATAGCATTACCTTCTTTCGCGTGGTGAAGGGCAACCTTGATCCTGTCCAGACGTTGTCGACGGTCCCGACCGACTGGGACAAGGGGGGCGCCTGTGCCCGGTTGGAAATGTCTCCGGATGGCTCGCATGTCTACGTGGCAAACCGTGGTCACCAGAGTATTGCTGCCTTTCGTATTGACCAGCAGTCGGGGCGTATGACGGCCCTGGGGCAGACGCCCACCGAGGCAAATCCACGCAGCTTTACCATCCATCCCAACGGTCGATTCTTGTATGCGGCCGGACAAGACACGGATCGGATGGCGATTTTCAGTCGTGACCAGGAGGGGCGATTAAACCGGCTGGATACCATTGCCACCGGAAAACGCCCCTGGTGGCTGACGCTGGTTACGGCCCCCGATTCCAAGTGAAGACGGACGCCCGGCTGATGAGGGTTCCATGATGTGCGAGGCGAGGCAGAACGAAAATCCAGATTGCGTGGAGGAGAAGCAAGTGGAGGTCAGCCAGGTGTTTTGTGGTATCCAGGGGCCTGCGCATGGGCCGCGCTGTCGTCGGCCAATGTTCGTGATGCTTGTCTTAATCGTGTGTTCCCTGGGATGGTTTCGAGGGGCGAAGGAGCTTCGAGCAGCTCCCAATATCGTCATTATCATGGCCGACGACATGGGGTACTCGGACCTGGGCTGTTTCGGTGGGGAAATTCTCACACCTCACCTGGACCAGTTAGCGGCAGGTGGACTCCGGTTCACGAATTTCTACAGCGAGAACATGTGCTGGGTATCGCGAGCAGCGCTGTTGACCGGGATCGGGCACAAGACGTCGACGGTTGACAGTACCATCCATCCTCGGTGTGTCACGTTACCCGAGGTACTGCGACAACAGAACTACCAGACGCGAATGTCCGGAAAGTGGCACCTGGCAGGAAAGAGGTCAACGATCTATCCAAACGATCGCGGTTTTGATGAGTTCTATGGAATCCTGGGCGGGGCGGCCAGCTTCTTTGCCCCGTTTAGCCTGAGTCGTAACCGGGTCAATGTGGAACAGGAAGCCACGGACGATCCGGACTATTACTTTACCGATGCGATCAGCAGCGAGGCGGTCCGGATGGTGCAGACGGCAGACCCCAAAAAGCCGTTGTTCCTATACGTTGCCTATACCGCTGCTCATTGGCCTCTGCATGCCAGGGAATCAGATATCAAGGCTTACCGGGGAAAGTACGCAATGGGCTGGGATAAGATGCGTCAGCAACGATTAGTACGCATGAAATCGTTGGGAATTCTACCGCAGGACCTACAGCTATCACCCCGCAATCCCAACGTTCCACCCTGGGAGGCCACGGACAACCAGGCCTGGCAACAACGTCGGATGGAGGTGTACGCTGCGCAGGTCACCGCCATGGATCGTGGTATTGGTAGGCTGGTCGATTCCCTGGAACAGACAGGACGTCTGGAAAACACGCTCGTGTTCTTCACCATCGACAACGGGGGATGCCATGTCGAATATGGACAGAACCGTAAAGGTACGTTCCTGCCGGAGAAGACCCGCGACGGGCGGCCGGTACGGCCCGGTAACTTGCCGAGTATCATGCCGGGGCCGGAGGACACCTACCAGAGTTACGGTTACGGCTGGGCGAATGCTTCCAATACCCCTTATCGCATGTTCAAGCAGTATGATCACGAGGGAGGGATTCGTACGCCGATGATTGCACATTGGCCCCGAGGTATCAAGAAACGGGGTTCGCTCGTCCAGGGGGTCTCGCACCTGATCGATATCCTTCCGACGGTGATGGAGGTGACGGGCGGAAAGGTACCGGTCAAGTGGCAAGGGAAAGCGACGATTGAACGGGACGGGCTATCGTTGGCTGCTGCTTTTCGTGATCGGCCGTTGCCAGTAACTCGTACCCTTTTCTTTTCGCATAACAAGGGACGTGCACTCAGGCAAGGAAACTGGAAGCTCGTGTCACGCGACAGGAAACCATGGGAGTTGTACGACCTGTCCCGGGATCCCCTGGAGTTGTCCGACCTGTCCCTGCAGGAAGAAAAACGACGAGACATGTTGATCCGTCAGTGGCGAGATGAATCTCGACGGCATGTAGAGCAGGCTAAACTCAAGTGATCCTATTCCGCGTTCTGGCAACTAAGGATCTTGAGCTGGATCTTGTTTCGTAAGCCGGCACACTGATCCAGGAAAATGGAGAAGGACTGATCTCCACGTAAACCCTCCTCGGTCAGTTCTCGAAGCGCCTGTAACTTGATAGCGGTCACCTCGTCGAGGAAATCCTGTAATTCCTGGACGTGTTTGGA
>JAZADA010000016.1:0-5482 GCA_036124135.1 Planctomycetota bacterium
GACACACGGTGCAGGCAAACTGGGACATCTTATGGGGACTCAGGGAACCGACAAACAGGTCCAGTCGCGGATGACCAGAGAAGGGGTGGGGCAAACCTCGCCGCACGGTAATTTCGATAGCCTCACCTCGGCTAGCAAGATCCAGCAATCGGTACACGGCCGTTTGCTTCGTCCGCAACGAACTTCCTCGCGACTCTACTGGATCCTTATTGATCGCCAGCAGCACATCACCCAACTGGAACCCGGGGCGTGTATTGACATGCGTCTGCGTAAACAGATCCACGCCGGCCAGGCCTGGTGATTCCAGCAAGCTCTTGACAATATCTTCTGCCAACTGGTTTTCCGTCACGGGAATATCAGCCAGCGCTTCGGCGGTCGCACCGAGTGAATAAGGCTCGACGAACTGAATCGTCACCTCGCCACGATTCAACAGGCCTGCCTCGGCCAACTGGATCCCATACTGTTCCAGCAACTTATTCTTCTCAACTGCCTGCTCGCTCTCCCCTGCCCCAGCATCACCAGCCTCAGGTGCCAAGCCGGCTTCGGCGGCCTTTATTTTCTCCAGTTCAGGCGTCGACAACCGCAACTGGACAATCCGCTCACGTACGTAAGCTTCCTCGCTCGCCATGCCAGGCAACGTTTTTTCCATGGCCTGGTGACAGGTGGTGCAACGGTCAAACCTCCGAACCATGCGATGGTTGTAATCCTGTTCCAGGTCCTCGCTCCAGAGATTCTCAATCTTCAGCGGTGAATTAAAGGCATCGAGAATCGGCAGTTCCAACCATCGTTTCCCCAGCCATTTCCCCTCGAACCACTTGGATTGCCGATCTGCGATCGACCCCGTGAGTCGGTCCAACTCGGCCTTGCTGTCCGCCAATTCTTTTTCCAGGCCACGCTCCTCGGCCGTCAGTTCCGCGAGGATGCCCTGCAGTTTCTGGCGAACATCCTTGGCCAGGTCATATTCCGTGGTCTTCTCGTCTACCGTGGCTTGCTTATCGTTGATCTCCAGCTGCAGTTCGTCCTGCCGCACCTTCCCCAGGCCATCTCGCACAGCCAAACCCAGATCGGCTTTTGCCTTATCCAGGTTCGCACGGCTAAACTTCAGGCTTCCCAACGACTTGTCTTCCGCGGACTGGAAATCACGAATAATTCCCGCCAGGAAGGAGATCTTCTCGCCACGCGACTCTGGCACGTCACCCAACTCCCTGGTTGCCTCAACAGTACTTACGAAATCTTTCAACAACGCTTCATCCAGGGGAACTTTACGTGCGGCATCCAGGCGATCCTGGATACTTTTCTGCTGCTGCGCGACCGCATCGGTCTGCTGCTTGAGGAGCCGCCAGTCGGTCATTCGCAAATCAATCGCGCGAGCCTTGCGCTGATACTGCTTCCATTCTCGTTCATGGTCGGCCTTGAGCATCCAGAGAGTGGAAACCAGCAAGGTCAAGCCAGTCACGGCAAAAATGACGTGCAGCAACTTGATGTTGTACTTAGTTTGTTCAGTTGCGGGCATAACTCAGTTCTTCTGTTTCGGGAACGGCGCAGCGCCCCCTACAAATTCAAGAAGTACTCGGGAATCGAAATAAAGTACTTCAAATCAATCGTCCACCGTAAAACCATCTTGATCGGCAACAAGGCCATCATCTGTATCAAATTCGCCAGGACCATGAATCGCAGAAAACCCATTTTCAGAAACAGTTCACGGAAAAACTTGCTACCAGCAACCAACATCGCTGGCAGTCCCGCCAGGTAAGCGATCACTAACACGATTCCCAGCGACTCCCTTAACAGGATATACGCCAATTGCATTATGGCGCCACTTCCTTCTGGCGCACGTGGCCGCGCCATGCTCAGCCAATGCACCCAGAAGTACTCCGAGAGGTCGACATTATTCAATGCTTCCACTTTATGCGCATCCCAGGTCTCATACATCCCGAAGAAGTTCCAGTTCGGACCGCGCAAAAAGGTACCCATGACAATCAGCGTGATCCACATCACCAGGAAACCAAACTGAAAGACCAGGTAAGCGAACTTACGCTGCTCGATCGTATAGTAACCATTCCCTTCCTTGTTAAAGTCGATGTAGGGGATCGCGATCAAACCGAAAACCACCACGCTGGGCAAAACGACTCCAGCCATCCAGGGATCGTAGTAGACCAGCATTTCCTGCAATCCCAGGAAATACCATGGCGCCTTTGATGGGTTTGGCGTCTTCACGCTACTCGCAGGCTCTTCCAGCGGAGCCTGTAGACCGATGGCCCAGAGCAGCAACAGTGCCGTCAGGGCAACCATGCAAATCAATTCCGTGTAGACCAGATCCGGCCACACCAGGACCTTTTCATCCTCGAGTTTTTCCAGCGGCTCCAGGCCCTCGCTCCGACGATCATCATTCTGGACCGCCCGGGACGCTGACAACCAGTTGAAGAATCCCAGCAGGAAGACCAACCCCACAATGGGGACGTTATCGGGCTTGGTGACAATCGCGGCAAAATCCGCATCCGTCATCGAGAGCCCCATGAACAGCACGGCGAAATTCAAACCTGCCCAGGCCACCATCGGACGCACGAAAAAACGTCGCCACACAAACAGGGCTGTCAGGGTTACGATCGTTCCAACCGTGTAAACCACCGGCCCCATCAGGATATCCAGGAAATCTCGCATTCCAGCTGGAATCGAAACGTAGGCCATCAAAGTGGGATTCCCACTCATGGCGAGCGGCGAAATAACGACATAGACCAGGGAAACCAGTACCCACAGGAGCGAGGTATCCAAGGGAAAACCGAGGCAACGGCAAACGACTGTCGCTTTACCGCTCCTCCAGAGGTAAAGCGCCATCAGCGCGTTGGCCAGCGCCAAGATGATATAATACGCCCCCAGGAAACCACTGATTCCCTCTAGAAATTCGGCGTTACTTACATGTCCATGCATCGTCGTGTCGTTATTCCATTTACCAGGACTGACCTGTTTCCTCGCTTAACAAACTCTAGCGGCGATCCCCTCACCACCTGCCACTGCCCTACAGCGGCCCACTAATACCACCATCCTTTCGAATGCGCCAGAAGTGGATTGCCATCAGCAACGCGGCTGCCAACGGAATCGCAATACAGTGCAACACGTAAAAACGATTCAACGTCTCTTCACCCACGAAGCGCGCACCGAGTAATCCGAACCTTGCATCCGAGGCATTGGTGATCATGTCGACCCCGCCGACAGTCAGCAATTGCGCACCGGGACCCTCAGAACCCAGGAACGGTGTCGCACGACCCATGTTTGACCCCACCGTAATCGCCCAAATCGACAACTGATCCCATGGCAACAAGTACCCGGTAAAGGAAAGCAGCAGCGTCAGGACCAGCAGGATCACACCAATAGACCAGTTGAATTCCCGGGGCGGTTTATAGCTTCCCGTCAGGAAAACACGGTACATGTGCAACCACACGGTAATCACCATGGCATGCGCACCCCAGCGATGCAATTCGCGCAGGATCCCCAGGGATGCCACGTCACGCAACGCCAGGATATCCGGGTAGGCCCACTCCAGCGTCGGCCGATAGTAGAACATCAACAACACGCCAGTAATCGTTTCCACCAGGAAAAGAAAAAACGTAACGCCACCCATGCACCAGGTAAAACTAAGCGAAATCCCCTGCTTCTTGATCGACACCGGATGCAAATGAAGGAAGAAGTTGGTCAACATGACCACCACGCGATTACGGCGGTCAACAGGCGCTGGATGCCGGAAAATACTCTTCCAGATCTGCGAATTCCGAATAATTTCACCCAGAGAAGGCATGCTTACAATCGCCTGCAAAAAACGTGAGAAACTTGTTTAAAAACCGTGAAACCAACTCGCCTCAAGCTGAAACAAAAGAGGCTGCATCAGACCACTGACCCATTTCCTGATTAAACGTACGACTCTTATCCACTTCCAACTGCCCGTCATCTGCCAACTTAATCGCATAACGCTCAAGGGGACGCGGCGCCGGCCCCTCGAAATTAATCCCATCCTTATAGAAGCCGCTACCATGACAGGGGCACTTGAACTTCTGCTCGCCCTCCAGCCAGTTAGGCGTACAACCCAGATGCGTACAAACCGTCTTTAACGCATAGATCTGTGGCTCACCCTCGTATTCAAAACGAGCAATCCAAACACCAAACTGCGCCTTGAATTTCGTCTGCACCTGCCCCGGTGCAAAGTCATCCGGGAAACCCACTTTGAATCGAGTCGGCGGTTCCATCAGGATATTAGGAAACATGAATCGAGCCAGCCCGAGCAACCAGAGCAAGTTCGTGGCCGCCAGGGACGTAAAGCCCAGGGCCAGCGAAGAACCAAACAGCGCCCCTCCCAGGATCGTCATGAAACCACGTCGATCCGACGCGGTCGACACCACCGGGGCCTGGGCGTACGCAGGCTTGGCGGGCATCGGCGGAACCACCAGCTTCTCCTTGGCCGGCTTGGTGCCCGTCGACTTACCTTGCTCACGCGCCTCTTTCTTCGAGACCGGACCAACAGGGGCTTCGCCACGTGCTGCAGCCAGAATACTAGCCGTCGACATCGGACCACTTGGCGCGGCTGCCGGCTTCGGTGCGGCTTTGGCTGCCGGCTTCGGTGCGGCCTTGGCTGCTGGCTTGGGTGCGGCCTTGGCTGCTGGCTTGGCTGCGGCCTTGGCCCCACCTGAACCGCGCGCTGCCGCCAACATGTCGGCTACGCTCATCGCCGCCGGATCAAGGGGAGCTGCCGGCTCAGATTCCGTAACAGCTGCCGGCTCAGATTCCGGCGCGGATTCTGTAACAGCTGCCGGCGCATCTTCAACCGGATCCTGCGTAACGGGTTCGGCAGGAGTTTCCGTAGCACCACCACTCCCGCGGCAGTGGGCTATCATCTCCTCAACCGACATGTTTTCTCTGTCTACCATCGCCTACGTCCAGTCGCTCTTCCTATGCCATTACCAGACCATGCGCTGCGTCTCGAAAGCCAGCCCCTTCGTGGACTTACTATCAGGACCCAACAAACTAACCGAAGTCATTCTTAAGAAAGACTTTATAATTACCTCAGTAGCTTTCTGCAATGGTCTCTTGACTACTCAAGCGGAGGCAAAAACCTGTCGCCCGAGTCGCATCCTTTGCCATATGAAGTCTAGTCTAACACGATCATTCAGAAGGTCGAATCCCACATGGTACAAAATTTTCAATTCTTCAAAATCTCCTCCCATTCCAAACCGGGGCTAAACGAACCGACCTGCCACCCAAGGATGCCTCGGGACCCCACCACCGTTAGCACGATAGCCCAGCCCATTCGCTCAAGACCGGGTATCGATCCCAGGCCCAAAAACAACCGAGTTCCTGGATGATCACGAGGGGCTCTCGCCCACCTGCCCCGGGCCCATCGCCTCACCCCAAGTGGTGTTCTCTGACTGTAAAAACAGTACCTGAACTCCCACAGCGGGCTTTTCCAGGGCAGCTCCCCAGGCTCTTAACTGCT
>JAZADA010000017.1:0-8195 GCA_036124135.1 Planctomycetota bacterium
GACCCGGGAATTATCGTGGACCCGTCCAGCGGAGAGATATTCTGCTTCGGTGTCTGGATGGTGGGCAAGGCCGGCAAGCATCAATGGGTGGCGGATGGCTCGGAGAAGGGATTTGAAATAGGTAAGAGTGCGCAGATGCTGATGATTCGCTCCAAGGATGATGGAAAGAGCTGGAGTAGCCCGAAAAACATGACTCGCACCTGGAAGAAAAAGGAGTGGATTCTCTATGCGCCGTCACCCCAGCAAGGCATCGCGTTGCGGGATGGTACGTTAGTGATGCCGACCCAGGGGCGCAATGAAAACGACGAGAACTTTTCTAACCTGCTGGTCAGCAAGGATCACGGGGTGACCTGGAAGGTGAGCGCGGCTGCCTCCCTGGGTAACAGCGAATGCCAGGCAGTGGAATTAAGTGACGGTTCCGTCATGCTCAACATGCGCACCGAGCGCAGTGGTGTATTCGCCCGGACGGTCGCCGTTACGAAAGACCTGGGAAAAAGCTGGACTCCCCATTCGACGAACCGCAAGACGCTGATTGAACCCCATTGTAACGGTAGCCTTTACCGATTTGATTACCTGGTAGATGGCAGGAAAACGGCACTCTTGCTGTTTGCCAATCCGTATTCGACAAGCGGTCGACACCACCACTCGATCCAGGTCAGCATGGATGATGGAAAGACCTGGCCGGAAAAATACCGGATGCTCCTGGATGAGGGCTCGGGAGCAGGATATCCCAGTCTCTCTCGTGTCGACGATAAACACATTGGAATCGTCTACGAGGGCAGCCAGTCACACGTGGTCTTTGAAAAGATCGCCATCTCGGAGTTACTGAAACGGTAAGTATCGTCGTTATTCGAGTTTCCAGGCGTCGGTCCGGAAGGGTGCGGCAGGCAGGTTAACGGAGTTGACGAGGTTGCCATCCGGATTGTCGGCCCAGTTGTAGCGTACAGCAACGGGTTTTTCGACCGCCTTGTTCATGACGGTGACCGTGCCGTCCTCGTTGATGACCGCGAAGGCGTGATGGAAAACCTGGTCTTCACCGGCGATTGCAAAGCCCCTGGGCTTCTTGCCGTCACTCGTCTTGAGAGCATCTCCAACATGCTCGAAGTAGAGGGTCAAGGTCCCTGGGCGCAGCGTTCCCTTGGCGGTTCGGCGGGCAGCTTTCAACTGGAGTGAGCTAAAGAGGGGGCCGCTGTGGACGATCTCCTGTCCGTAGGTAGTTCCCAGGGCCCAGAGTGCCAGGCGATGGCCGACGGTCTGCTTGTCCTTGGGGTGAATGTCGTTGGCCTCGCCTACGTCCGTGGTGATCGCGATCCCGGTGTTTGGCAGGCGCAGGGTCTTGAGCTCACTCTCCCGTACCGCGACCCAGCCCGTATTCTGTACCGGTTCCTTCTGGGCTGCCTTGAAGTTGGGGAGCTGGACCGTGATAAACTGGAAATCGCCGATGGCCCAACGCGTCCTCCAGTCCGTGATTAGCGTTTTGAGTTGCGTCGCGTAGAGTAATCCGTCGGAGATCGAGTGGGAGTTACGTTCTCCCTGGTACCAGATGGCGCCCCGTAAACCATAACCGACGAGCGGATGAATCATGCCGTTGTAGAGGTTGGCAGGGCGATTCTGGTTCACGGCTGGATCTACCTGGAGACGGGGACGACGAGGAATCTTTTCGCCGGCAGCGCGGGCCTTGGCGGCAGTAGCCTTCCAGCGTTCCAGTGCTTTTTCATTTCGCGCCGCAGCTGCCGTGGCGTCATAACTGGCGATCGTCTTGTTGTAGGCATCCAGCTTGGGCACGATGGTCGCGACCCCCTGCTGGGCAGGGAGGCTGGTCCAGGCAGCCACGTCGGTACCGCCCCAGGAGCTGTTGATGAGTCCCACGGGCACGTTGAGCTCCTGCTGTAGCTTGCGACCGAAGAAATAGGCAGAGGCCGAAAAACTACCGACGGTGTCAGGGTGGCAGACTTGCCATCCGCCCTCGCAGTCGGTCTGCAGTTTCGGGGTGGCATTCTTGGTAACGGTGTACATGCGGAGTTGAGGATGCTTGGCGGCTTTCTGCTCGGCCTCGAAATCCTTGGCGCGTGCCACGGTCATGGCCATGTTGGATTGGCCAGAGCAGAGCCAGACTTCACCCACCAGGACGTCCTGTATCGTCAGGGTATTGGTGCCCGAAACGGTGAGCTTATGGGGACCACCAGCCGGTAGTGGGTCAAGCTGGACACGCCAGGTTCCCTTGTTGGCGCTGGTGCTGTGCGTCTGGTTGCCGATCGTGACGGTGACTTTTTCGCCATCGGCGGCTGTTCCCCAGACAGGAACCCTGGCCTGGCGCTGAAGCACCATGTGGTCGGTGAAAATCCCGGCCAGTTGAACGTCCGCGTCCAGCGTGGATAAACCGCTAAACAAGATGGTGCTAAAAATGGCGAGGTGGCGTATGCGGAACATGGGTAGGGTCTTTCCGGGGCTGGGGGGTGAAGTCAACGTTAACCCTTAGGAATAGCAGTTTTTGGCGCCATCTTTAAGAAGCCCAGGTGGCGTGAGTCGGTTACTGCCGCCCCATGCATTGGGCGTGGAAAAGGAGCTATAATCGGCTTGTCTTTAATTTAGGTTGGAGGGGATCAATGACCAAAATCAGCATGGGGGTGCTAGGGATCGTCATGGCATTGGCTGGCGATGTTCACGCGGAGTTGCTGCGGCAGGGCAAGGTTCAGCAGCCGAATATCATCTATATCTCGTGTGATAATCTCGGCTATGGGGATGTGGAGCCATTTGGAAATACCTTGCATCGTACGCCGCATCTGAAGCAAATGGCGGCCGAGGGTCGGAAGTTCACCCACTACTATTCGGCCAGCGGCGTTTGCACTCCCAGTCGGGCCGCCCTGATGACCGGTTGCTATCCCTGCCGGGTGAGCATGGACGTCACGGACGGTGCCGTCCTGCGTCCGGTCTCGCCGATCGGCTTGCATCCCGACGAAATGACGATCGCGGAAATCCTGAAAGCGTCTGGTTATGCGACGTCAATCTTTGGGAAGTGGCATCTTGGGGACCAGCCAAGATTTTTGCCGACGCGGCAGGGTTTCGATTACTACCTGGGAATCCCGTACAGTGATGATATGACACCACGGCCGACCAAGAACTGGCCCGAGTTGCCATTGATGGAAAACGAGAAGGTCCTTTAGGCGCCAACGGATCGTGATTTGCTGACCAAGCGACTGACGGAAGCTGCCGTGGACTGGATTCGCAAGAACCGGGACGGTCCTTTTTTTCTCTACTTTCCCGAGTGTATGCCAGGGAGTACGCGGGCGCCGTATGCCAGCGCCGCTTTCAAAGGAAAATCTCGCAATGGACCGTGGGGTGATTCGGTCGAGGAACTCGACTGGTCGCTGGGCCAAATTTTGAAGGTCGTGAAAGAACTGGAGCTGGATGAAAAAACGTTGGTCATCTGGACCTCCGACAACGGTGCCCCGCGTCGGGATCCAGCCCAGGGTAGTAATAAGCCGTTGGCAGGATGGGGCTATACGACGGCGGAAGGTGGCATGCGTGTCCCGTGTATCATGCGCTGGCCGGGGAAAATTCCTGCCGGAACGGTCTGCCCGGAGCTTAGTACGATGATGGATATGCTGCCGACCTTTGCGGTGCTGGCAGGAGCGCAGAAAGTTCCCCGGTTTCCCATCGACGGTAAGAATATCTGGCCCCTGATGGAAGGGAAAACGGGCGCGACCAGTCCCCACGAGGCCTTTTACTATTACCGCGTAAACCAGTTGCAAGCGGTCCGTAGTGGCGAGTGGAAGCTATACGTGGACTACCTGGTGGGCGCGGGGGAAAAAGAGCGGCGGGTGAAACCGCGACTGTATGACGTCGTGAACGATCCAGGGGAAAGCCTGGATCTAGCGGAAAAACATCCGCGGACGGTGGCAAAACTGAGGGTCGTTGCGTCTAAAGCAAGAAAAGAACTTGGGGACCGTAATCAACCTGGCAGGGGCGTTCGGCCCTCGGGACGAGTCCAGGATCCGGTCCCCCAACGCTTAACCTCCGAGTAATGTATTGTTATCATAGTGACGCTCGGCGGACCGGGCTTTACGAGAATCTTTTTCGAGATTGACCTGCAGAGAGCTGTGAGGAGAATCGGCATGATGAAGTGCTTCTATGGTGGATGTGTTGCTGGCCTGGTCTGTGCATTGTTGCTGGCGAATGGAGCTGGCATCGTACAGGCACAAAGTAACGACAATGTGTCGCTTCAGAAACCGACGGTGGCAGCCTCGGTGGTGGTGGGCGCCAAGGAGAAAGAAGCTCCGAAAACCAAGCCAAAGGATACGACAAAACAGCTGGCAGGTGGCCCTAAAGCCACCTGGATCTGGGGTCCGGGAAAAACGGGCGAAAAGGATTCGTTCGTTTTCCGCAAGGAATTCCCAGGGGGAACCAGCAAGGCTTCATTGATCGCGACGTGCGACAACCAGATGACGATCATGCTGAATGGCAAACGGCTGTTGAGCGATTCGGGCTGGGAAGCGCCGGCACGCCTTGATATCCAGAAGCACGTGAAGGCTGGGTCGAACCTGCTGGAAATTCATGCCGCGAACCAGGGCGGACCCGCCGGCCTGGTAGCCAAGGTCGTGTTGACCGATGCCAAGGGCGGCACGCGATACGTGTTAAGTGATAAAACGTGGCAGGTTGCCAAGACACCGAATGCAAAAGAGTGGGTAGCCGCCAGGGAACTGGGGAAAATCGGTATGCAGCCCTGGGGTAATGTTTTTGCAGTCAAATCGGCGGTAGCCACTGCAGCGCAGCGATCCTTTAACCTGTTGCCTGGTTTCCAGGTGGAGTTGCTTTACACGGTACCGAAGGGGACGCAGGGGTCCTGGGTCAGCATCGCGTTTGATAACAAGGGGCGTTTGATTGCCAGTGACCAGGGAAACAAGGGGCTGTATCGAATCACCCCGCCGGGCATTGGTAGCAAGGCGGAGACCCGAGTCGAGAAGCTTAACGCCAAGATTTCCAGTTCGCAGGGTATGCTCTACGCTTTTGACAGCCTCTATATCTCGGTGAACGGTGGGCCAGGGTCCGGTTTCTATCGGGCGCGGGATACGAACGGCGACGACCAGTATGACGAGGTTAAGTTACTCAAAAGGATCCAGGGTGGCGGTGAGCATGGGCCTCACGCGCTGCGATTGTCACCGGACGGCAAGTCGATTTACCTGGTGGCAGGTAATCATACGAATCCACCCGAGAAGTTCGACGCCAGTCGCATGCGACCGAATTGGTCGGAAGACCTGCTGTTGCCTCGCCAGTGGGATGCCCGAGGACACGCTCGT
Source organism: Planctomycetota bacterium (assembly GCA_036124135.1). Classification (GTDB taxonomy): domain Bacteria; phylum Planctomycetota; class Planctomycetia; order Pirellulales; family Pirellulaceae; genus JAZADA01. The sequence continues at coordinate 5,298 of JAZADA010000017.1, forward strand.
GGAAAACTGGCGCCCGGTGGGTGGGTTGCGAAGACCGATCCCGAGGGGAAGACGTGGGAGATCATCAGTAATGGATACCGGAATCCTTACGACATGGATTTCAGTCCGGAAGGCGAGTTGTTTGTTTACGATGCCGACATGGAATGGGACCTGGGTTCGCCCTGGTATCGTCCCACGCGAGTCGTGCATGCCGTCAGTGGCAGTGAGTTCGGCTGGCGTAGTGGAACCGGTAAATGGCCGACCTATTACGTGGATAGCCTTCCGCCGGTTGTCAATATCGGCCCCGGGTCACCCGTGGGCGTCACCTTCGGCACGGGGGCAAAATTCCCGGCCAAGTACCAGAAAGCGCTCTACCTGCTCGATTGGACCTTTGGAACGATGTATGCCATCCACCTCGAGGAGGATGGATCCAGTTATCGTGGGGTGCGGGAGGAATTCGTGTCACGGACACCCTTGCCGTTGACTGATGCAGCGGTCGGTCCGGATGGCGCACTTTATTTCACCATTGGCGGACGAGGCGCACAATCGGAATTGTACCGGGTGACTTACGTGGGCAAGGAATCAACGCAGCCGGCCAGCGGCGGTGATAGTAAATTTGCCGAGCTGCGAGCGTTGCGTCGCAAGCTGGAAGCGTTTCACGGTAAAGAAGATCCAGCAGCCGTAGAGGCCGCCTGGCCTTACCTGGCACACAAGGATCGGCATATCCGCTTTGCTGCCCGTACAGCGCTGGAGAACCAGCCGGCCGGTCAATGGCAGCAGAAGGTGCTGCAGGCGCAGGATCCACAGACTCTGATCACCGGTGGAGTGGCCCTCACGCGACAGGGTGATACTGCCTTGCAAGGGAAATTGCTGGCGAACCTGCAGGCGTTGAACTTCAAGCTGCTGAGTCGCACCCAGAAACTGGAGCTACTGCGACTTTACGCCCTGGCCTTCGTGCGTATGGGGGAACCGGGGCAGGCGACCGCAGATGCCGTGGCGCGTACGCTCGATCCGTTTTTCCCCAGTGGGGACATGGACCTGGACCGGGAACTGAGCCGGGTATTGGTCTACGTGAATTCACCCACCGTGATCACGAAAACGCTGGCGTTAATGGAGAAGGAATACGAGGTGGACCACGATGTGACCGCGGAGTTATTGGCTCGGAATGCTGGATACGGCGGGACGATTGCCCAGATGCTGGCCAATACACCTGATTTGCAGAAGATTCACTATGCCCTCGTGTTGCGAAACATGCGGTTTGGTTGGACGTTGGAGCAGCGGAAAACCTACTTCGAATGGTTTAACGGAGCATTGAAGCGCAATGGCGGTGCCAGCTATCAAGGCTTTATCAACAATATTCGTAAAGAGGCCCTGGCGAACGTATCGGACTCGGAAAAGAAAGCGCTGGCGGCTACGACGTTGGCGCCTGCAGCGAACCTGGCGGAACTACCGCAGCCAAAGGGGCCAGGGAAGAAGTGGACCGTGGCCGACCTGGTACAGGCATCGCAGGGTGGATTGACGAATCGGTCGTTCGAAAATGGCAAACGCACGTTTGCTGCAGCACGCTGCCTGGCCTGCCATCGTTTTGATGGCAACGGTGGTGCTACCGGATCCGACCTGACCAATGTCGCGGGACGTTTCAGTATCGCCGACCTGGGTGAATCCCTGGTGACACCGAGTAAGGTGATTTCTGATCAGTACCGGGCAACGACGATCCTGACGGCGGCAGGTAAAGTCATCACGGGTCGCATCGTGGGGGATGACAAGGAAAAGCTTGTCGTGATGACCGACCCCTTTGATGCGAGTAAGATCGTGGAGATTGCCAAGGGGGATGTTGAATCTGCGACTCCGTCGAAGGTATCGCTGATGCCGACGGGCCTGCTGGACAAGCTGAACCGTGACGAGGTGCTTGATTTGCTCGCCTACCTGTTGTCACGAGGTAACCCGAACGATCAGATTTTCCGGAAATAGGAAAGTCAGTCCGGAAGGAGTTTCTCTAGGAGTTGGTTGTTATGCGAACCTGCATGGAATCCCGGTTCGGGCCAGGGCACGTCGTGATGCGACTGGTACGAGGCGATAGGTCTCGATGTTCTTATTTCTTGCGATTCTTGTAATTCATCATCATATCCTTCGTACCTACCATTCCCTTGTCGTCGGTGATGCCGGCATAAACAATCGGCATGAACGCGTCCGGTTTTTCTTCCAACGCCCAGGCAATGCCTCGCACGAGTAGCAGGCGGTACATGGGATCGTGGTAGGTGTAGGTGAAATGTCCGGTGGTCGTCCCGAAGACACGACCCTTTCCTGGCGTATAGGTCCAGAATGCCTGGCCGCGGATTTCCTTTCCCTTGACCAGGTCTGCGAATGTTTGAGTCTTTGTGTCGGCCGAGGTGCCGACCGCCCCGACCACCTCCACCTGGTCACGTTGGATCATGTTCCAGTACGATTCATCATTAAACCGAATACTCCTGGGTAATCCGGAAAAGACAGGGTGCTTGGTGTTGAGAAAGAGGGGTTCGTTCCGGCTGAATTTGCTCCAGCGGGAGGTATCGTTGCCCTTCCAGGCGCAACCGATACAGCCGGCCAGCTTGTGCGCTCGAGCAACGGGTCGAATGATGCAGGACTCGTGTATGGAAACCACGCGCCCGCCGTCATTGACGAACTTCTGATAGCTGGCGAACTGCTTGTCGGTGACAGGTGGAAGATGCAGGTACTGGATTAGCAGGTCTGCCTTGTCAAACTGGGCCTGGGTAGGAAACTGGTAGGCCTCGTCCACGGTAACACGCGGCACGCTCTTCAGTAATGGTACGAACAATTCCTTGATGCGGATGTAGTCGTGCTCCCCACCGCGGTGATCCTCCGGTCCATACAGCCAAAGAATATGAATATCCTTGCTGGGCGAGGCTGTTTGAAGGTTCC